>NZ_JAGHZN010000003.1:0-124127 GCF_017746735.1 Roseofilum sp. Guam
TAAGGTAAGCTCTCACCAACTCGTGGTCAACGTACTTGGAGATGTCAATGGAGTTAGAGTGGAAATACTCATTTACCAGAGACCATGCCTGTTTTATGTAGGTTTCCATGTTCAACACATTTTCAACACATTTTCAAGGTTCAGTGTGTGAAACATGTGTGAGGCAAGGAATTCAGCTATTCGCATAGCGTTAGCCAGAGAGTAGGAATAGGGTTCGAATCCCTGGTCACCTATACAGGGTCAGCTATCCAAAATTGAGAGGGTCAATATCTAAGCTTAAACTGACTCTCTTGGAATGGAGCGATCGCAATTCAGCTAAAGAAGGTAGACTTATTTCTTCTCTTGGAGGAAATTTGAGCAAAATCTGCCAACGATAGGCATCAGAAACCCGCATCACCCGTGCAGGGGCAGGCCCCAAGACCTGATACCCTCCTGGTCTTGATTCTAAAACGTCCGCCACTCGATCGGCAGCAGTTTGCACCTCCATGAGATCCAAGCCAGTGAAGCGAAACAGTACTAAGGAAGAATAGGGCGGATAATGGTAAGCTTCTCGCTCCTCTAACTCCTGTTGCATAAACGTTGCATAAGCATTTTGTTGCACCGCTTGAATGGCGCGATGGTCTGGCGAGTAAGTCTGAATAATAACCTGTCCGGGGTCATCCCCACGACCGGCCCGACCGGCAACTTGGGTTAAAATTTGTACGGCTTCCTCTCCAGCGCGATAGTCTCCCTGATGCAATAAGCCATCAGCAGCCACCACTCCCACCAGGGTCACCCCTGGAATATCCAATCCTTTGGTTAACATCTGGGTTCCCACCAATAAATCGGCTTCTCCTCGCACAAACCGAGTCAGTAGGGTGCGATGGGCGTTTTTGGTGCGGGTCGTATCGCTGTCAAACCGAATCACCCGCAGTTCTGGAAAGAGCTTGGCTAACTCATGAGTCACCCGTTGGGTTCCGGTGCCAAAGTGTTTCAGGTAGGGCGATTGACATTCGGGACAGTGGGAGGGTTGAACCTGGGAAAAGTTGCAATAATGACAACGCAACCGTTCTGTAGCTCCCTGATGGGTGTAGTGGTAGGAGAGGGAAACGTCACAATGGGGACATTCGAGAACATATCCACAACTGCGACAGGAGACAAATGTACTATGGCCGCGACGGGGAATAAAGAGAATGCCTTGTTGCTGGCGATCGCCTAAACGCCTTAACTGATCTTGTAGACTACGGCTAAAAATAGACCGATTTCCCTGTTTCAGTTCTCGACGTAGATCGACAATGGAAATGGGAGGAAGCGGCCGGTTTCCCACTCGTTCTGGTAAACTGAGCCGCGTGCAGGTTTTTCCCGGCCCGCTGCTAAACCAGGTTTCCATCGATGGGGTGGCGCTACCCAAAATCAGGGGGCAATTTTCCAGTTGGGCCCGCCATTGAGCCACCTGACGAGCGTGGTAGGTAGGAGCAGGTTGGCTTTGTTTGAAACTGGTATCGTGTTCCTCATCCAAGATAATTAAGCCCAGACTGGGCAAAGGGGCAAAAACGGCGGATCGGGTTCCAATGACGATTTGAGGGGTTCCTTGGAGCATTTGCCGCCAGGTATCGTAACGTTCGCCATCGGATAGGGCACTGTGGTAAACGCGGATTTTTTCTCCAAACCGGGCCCGAAAGCGATCCGTCAGTTGGGGGGTGAGGCCAATTTCTGGTACTAGCACCAGGATGGATTGTCCTTGCTCTAGAATGGGGGCTATCGCCTGAAGATAGACCTCCGTTTTCCCCGATCCGGTAATCCCATGGAGGAGAAAGGGATGATAATCCGATCTCCCCTGAATGGCTGCTAAGGCTTGAGTTTGCGCGGGAGTCAGCGGTTTAGGTGTATCGCGATCGGGCATGGGGCCCGTATCGTACCGTAACTGTTCCTGCTCTGAGATCGCCACCCACTGCTTTTTCTCCAAAGTTTTGATCGCCCCTGAAGAAGTTTGCCCCTGTTGCACCAGTTCAGTGACCAACATTTCCCCACCCTGACGAGCGAGAAAGTTTAAAATTTCCTGTTGTTGGGGGGTTAATTCTTCCGGTTCCGGTAAAGTCGATTTGACTAGAGTTACGACCTGTTGGCGTTTCGGACGAACCGGTTTTGGGGGTTCCAGGTAGCTTTGCACCCATTGCCGTTTTAACAAATCTTGCAATCCGCGTTGGGCCTGGCGTACCTGTTGTTTCAGATAACGCCAAGAATAATCCCCTGTTTTGCTTTTGGCGAGGATATTCAGGAGTTGTTGCGCCGGTTGATGCACAAACACTTGCGCCTCTTTGGGAATGGACTCCGTTAAGCGGATGCGACGTTGGGATTTGGCTAATAATCCTGGAGGTAGGGCCATACGAATCACTCGGATTAAGGGCGTATGGTAATAATGGGCCACTTGGTTGAGGAGTTGCCAATAACTGGGGGGAAAAAATCCCGAACTAATCACCTCATGAACCGACTTGATCTTTTCTGGGGGTAAATCTGCTGGAGGTGCAGACAGCAAACGAATGGCGATCGCCCCCACCTGATGAGAACGACAGGGTACGATCAAAATATCCCCTAGCTGCACCCTCAAGTTGGAGCCAATTGCATAGGTATAGAGCTTTGGCTCCTCTTCCTCTAATTCTTGCTGATCCACATCCAGCAAAACCTCCACCCAGCACTGCCGATCAGAAGAGGAAGTCTGGATATAAAACGGATTCTTCGAGGCAGCCACTCGGCAACTCGTAATGGGTGGTTGCAGGCGATCGAGTTTACTGATCATAACGTTTTAGATGGCGAACTGCTTTCATTCTGGGGTATCCCATGCCTATTGCTAGTCGTGCCTCTTGCCTCCCCCTTAGCTTGAGACTGCTCTAATTCTATCAAAAAGATTATGATTTCTCCTCTTCACGGTCAGAGTGTATCGTACTCCACAGAAACTTGAGAAAAAAACACACAACAATAACTTTTGTATCGTTTACTCACCTATGGATTGCCAACCTTAAATTATGCTACTACACTAAGGACAACCTTATGCTGTTCAGCTCAAATTCCCTTGGCTTTAGCTGAAAAGTTATCACCTACATCGCCACTCCTCACACCACAGATCCTGAATTCTTTAAAGTGCAACTCATTTTGTCATTTCCTATGTTGAACAGACCAGAAAATAACGGATTGATCGATCGGGAATACGATAATCCCCAGGCAAACTCAGAGGCAAAAGCGTCTGTTTTAAACGCCCTTAGCTTATCCCCGTCAGACCCTGAACAGTCTGCCAACTCATTATCGACAGGAAATTGGGTAGATTCAATTGCTTTTATTAATGAAGATACCGTTGGACTATTCCTGAAAGAAATGGCACGTTATCCCCTCCTGAATGCAGAAGAAGAAGTGATCTTATCTCGACAAGTTCAAGAGGGAATGGATCTGCAAAAAATGCAAGAAAAACTTCTAGCAAAGACGGGAAAAAAGCCGACGATTACAGATTTAGTTCGGGCCAGTGGTTTCCCGGCATCTGAAATTAAAACTAAACTCAAATATAGCCAAATTGCCAAGCAAAAAATAGTTCGATCTAATCTGAGATTAGTGGTGTCAATTGCCAAACGGTATGTGAATCGAGGAGTCCCCTTTCTAGACCTCATTCAAGAAGGAGCATTGGGATTAAATCGAGCGGCCGAAAAGTTTGATCCCGAAAAAGGCTATAAGTTTTCAACCTATGCCTACTGGTGGATTCGCCAAGGGATCACCCGGACGTTGGCAAACCATGGACGCACGGTAAGATTGCCTATTCATGTGGTGGAAAAGCTGAATAAAATGCGAGTGATGCAACAGCAATTGCGTCAAAAACTCGAACGTAGCCCCAGCGAAGGTGAATTAGCCGAAGCATTGGAAATTTCGATTCCTCAATTGCGGTATTTGCATCAGGTACGCAGGCGATCGCTCTCTCTAAATCATCGATTTGGAGAAGACCAAGATACGGAATTACTCGATTTACTTGAAGATCAAGGAACTCAGTCCCCAGAAACCCTCCTGAGCGAAACTATGATGCGTCAGGAAATCCTATCGGTTCTCAGTGATGTCCTCACCGAACGAGAAAAAGATATTATTTCCTTAAGGTATGGGTTAAGTACGGGAAAACCCTATACTCTAGAAGAAGTCAGCCATTTGTTTAACCTCTCCCGCGAACGAGTGCGGCAAATTCAGACCAAAGCGATGCGGAAACTGCGCCGTCCTCAAGTTGCTCAACGGTTAAAGGCTTGGCTGCGCTAAACCAAAATCGGCATTCTATGCAACTATGAACCCTGGCGATCGCCCGAAGCTCGAGATCCGACTCGCAACCCGCGATGATGTACCCATCCTGTTCGATTTGATTAGCGCTTTAGCTGAATACGAACAATCATCCAATCAAGTCATTGGGTGCGTGGCGGATCTAGAAAAACACCTGTTTGATCGGTGCTATGCAGAAGCCTTAATTGCCCAGTGGGAAGCAAAAACGGCGGGATTTGCTCTATTTTTCCCGAGTTATTCTACCTTTCGCACCCAACCTGGACTCCACCTCGAAAACCTGTTCGTGTTGCCTCAATTTCGCCGTAAAGGAATTGGTCGTGCCCTGTTAAAATCTTTGGGTGAAATTACCCTAGAGCGTGGTTATGAGCATCTGGAATGGGCAACTCTGGACTGGAATCAATCGGCGATCGCCTTTTACGAATCCATGGGCGCTCAAACTCTGAGCAACTGTTGCCTTTATCGCGTCACGGGTTCAGCATTTACGGATTGAGCCGATTCAATCCACAGAACTCTCTAGATGATGAAGCATCAGTAAAAGAAAAGAATATGATTTCCTTAAGGTATAGCTCAACTGATGAAAAATCCTATACCCTAAAACCTGAACATTGGCATTGAGTGCAACCATGAACCTCGATCAAGGCGATCGCCCGAAACTCCAGATCCGACTCGCAACCCGCGACGATGTAACCATTCTATTCGAGCTAATTGGGGCTTTAGCCGAATACGAAAAATTATCCCATCAAGTCATCGGGTGCGCTACCGATCTGGAAAAACACTTGTTCGATCAACACTATGTAGAAGCCTTAATGGCCCAATGGGAAGGAAAATCGGTAGGGTTTGCCCTCTTTTTCCATAACTATTCCACCTTTCTCACCCAACCCGGTCTCTATCTCGAAGATATTTTTGTCCGACCTGAATATCGCCGTAAAGGGATTGGATCGGCCCTGTTGAGAACTTTGGCAAAAATCGCCCTAGATCGCGGTTGTGGGCGCTTTGATTGGGCGGTACTGGACTGGAATGAACCGGCGATCGCCTTCTACGAACGGATGGGCGCTCAAGTGCTTCCCGACTGGCGAATTTGCCGCCTCACTGGTTCAGCCCTTACCGATTTAGCCGGTTAACAGCCAAAATCTATAGCAAACTCAGGGAAACTGGGAGCATTCCCTATTCCCTGTTCCCTCAAACCATAACTTGGAGTATTGCCCTATGACTATTTGGGTCAACGAACAAATCGATCCCTCTGGCATGATCTATGCTTGCATTGCTTGTTGCGATCAAAAACAAGCACAAGAGTGCCATGACTCCTTCAACAACAACCTCACAGAAGACCAAAAACAAGCCGGATGGATAGCTCGAATGCATACTGTTGACTCTTGGGAGGAAGTTCCTGCAAGTGCACTGAAGTTGAATTAAACGTGGGAATGGGGGATCTGTGAACCTGCCCCCACCTCTACCGAAATTGTGCGATCGCATTTCCCATCGTTGCTGTCAAGAAATAGATTTAATCACTATCTGCTTGTAGAGGGTTATCTTCAGGAAAATAATCCATATCCAAAACCTGCTCTTGCGTAAAAGGACAATCAATCGGAAAAGTCTGTTTCGGTAAATTGGTTTCATTGACAGCAGCACGCACTGCTTTTGGATAGCATTCTGAGAAAATATCTGCAAAATAAGGGTTTAAGCTAGGACTATCCTTTAAAAGAAGCTCTAATTGCTCTCTTTGCTCGTCAATAGTATTTATCCAGCTATTTGTCCGTTTTTCTGATTGATATTTCCACTTGAGCAAATGCATCAATAGAACCTTTAAACGACTGAACATCTCCCGTCTATTGTTCCGTCCCATATCAGAAATTTCTTCTATTAAATTCTCTAAATCAAGTGCGTCTAAATCACCGTGTTCTAAGTGATTTATAGTTTGCTCAATCCACAAATTAAAATCTGTTTCATAAAGCTGAGATAGTTTCGCACTCATTCTGACTCCTACTCGCTGAGGTTGTGTTAGCCTTTATGTTATATCAAATCCTTAAATGCTTGCTATAGCAGAGAAAGAGTTGGTTAGGACAGGCAATTGGCTCTAAGCCCCTTGTTATAGGCTGATGGGACAGTTCTGTCTAACTCTCCCTTTCTTTGCTATATTTAATGAGCCAGGGGCGCGATCGCGCCCCTGGCTCCCCTTCTCCTCTGCTCCCCTGCCTCTTCCCCTGTGCCAGGTATCGGAGTTCGCCTAACTTTTAGCAACTTTCAACTGCTGGAGTTGAGTAGCATCACCGTGCAAGACAACTCCACGATTATTGAAAGCTAAATGGCGGACAATTTTATAAACCACTTCAATTTCCTCTGGGGCGTTGGCAGCAGTCGCTAATTCTACCAAAGATAAAGCTCCGTCGCTCTCCCCTAAAGCTTTCATAATTTGATTTTGCAACTGGAGAACACTAGCGGCAGCTTTTTTGCCAGCTTCTACACCGGGTTGGTGATAGGCATTGATATTCACCAAAGTGGCATAAAATCCGACCGCCCGCTCATAGAGAGCAATCAATGCCCCTACCGTGCGTGGGGTGACTTCAGGAATGGTGACGGTAATGGAGTCCCGGTTATTTTCGTATAAGGCTTTGCGGGTTCCTTGCAATAGTCCAGACAGATAGTCACCACAGGTAACGCCAGGTTCTACTTCGGGGGAAGGGCGATCGCGGTCTTTCAGAACTTCAATAAAGGTGACAAAGAAATTCGGTACACCTTCGCGCAACTGCTGGACATAGGCATGTTGGTCGGTGGAGCCTTTGTTACCATAAACAGCAATCCCTTGATAGACCGTATTACCGTCTAAATCCTTTTCTTTACCCAAGGATTCCATCACTAACTGTTGGAGATAGCGGCTAAAGAGCAGCAAGCTGTCTTGGTAGGGCAAAATCACCATGTCTTTTTCTCCTTTACCATTGCCAGCGAAGTACCAGGAAAGGGCAAGCAGAGCGGCAGGATTTTGTTTGAGGGAGGGGATGCGGGTGGCTTCATCCATTTCTTTGGCTCCCGCTAACATTTGGTTGATGTCGATCCCTTGTAGAGCGGCGGGAACTAAACCAACAGCAGAGAGTTCGGAGGTGCGCCCGCCTACCCAGTCATGCATGGGGAAGGTGGCTAACCAATGTTCAGATTTAGCGAGTTGTTCCAGTTTACTCTCATGGCCGGTAATGGCGATAAAGTGGGGGCCATGGGGGAGGTTAGCAGCTTTATAGGCCGCTTTGGCTTCGATCATGCCATTGCGGGTTTCGGGCGTGCCTCCAGATTTGGAGATGATAATGACTAGGGTGGTATTAAGTTTATCTTTGAGTTGGCCTAGAGTACGGTCAATACCCGTCGGATCGGTGTTGTCAATAAAGTGAATATTGAGTTGAGGGGAGGAAGAGGCTAAGGCTTGAGCAACAAATTGGGGCCCTAGGGCCGATCCACCGATGCCAATGGAGAGAATATCAGTGAATTGGGGAGCATTGGGGGGTTTGATGGCTCCGGAGTGGATATCTTGGGCGAAGCGATGAATTGCTTCTAGGGTTTCGTTGATTTCAGCTTTGAGTTGGGGGTTAGGTGCAAGATCGGCGTTGCGTAGCCAGTAGTGCCCCACCATTCGTCCTTCATCTGGGTTGGCGATCGCCCCTGATTCCAGTTTAGCCATTTCTGCAAAGGCTTTGTCAAGCTTGGGCTGTATTTGTGCGACTAGACGATCGTCAAACCTCATTCGACTAATGTCGAGATAAAATCCTAGGCTGTCGTGGGTGTACAGCCAGTCTTGATAACGTTGCCAGAGGGTTGCTGCATCCATAACCAGTCTTCTCCAAAGGGTTGAGGCATTGTCGGCGATCGCCGATCGAAACAAGGTAATCAGAGGTTACTTAAAACTCTCCTAGACACCATACCGTTTAGATCTCCGGTTTGGGTAGAATCCGGAGAAATTTAACAATTTGCCCCACGACGGCGATCGCAATCAGATATTCTCCAATCGTAAAATGATAGAACATCGGCTCTGGGCCAAGTCGATGCAGTTTCGGCAGGTCTTCTAGGCGTTTGAGGCCCAGGAACTCAGTAAATACAAAGCGATAAATTGTTTCATAGCTACTCTTTTCTCTTTTCTGTAACTTTTGTAGATCTTGGAGAAAGCTACGGTGATAGAGCAGTTGGTATTGGGTGGATGATATTGTGGAGGAGTGAGCCACAGTCATAGGATTTGCACCTGTGCCAGCGATCGAGGATTGGTTTATTATGGATGATGCAAAAACCCTAGAGCTTCTTCGCGATTCATGAAATCACCGGGTTTGATTGTATCCATGGTTGCGTGCATCATGGTCAGTACATAGACATCTGCACTCAGAGGAGCTAAAAAAGCCCAAACTTGATTTAAGTATTCTTCCGGAAGTCCATCGACGAGATCGTGGATCTGTTGTCGTTTCTTCGTATCAATCATACCCTTGAGATAGGAGGTCTGCATTGCCTCCCCCATTCTAACCCCTAGGGCGATCCAATTTCATCTAAGTTGCGAATTACAGGTGTGGGAGGATTAGAGGGACTAGAATTAGGGGAATTAAAGATAGCATTGATGGCTCTCTCCAGGGTGTTAGCCATAACAATTTGGTTGTCATAGGCAACAATCACTCGGACTAAGGTCGGTAAGCTATTTTGTTCGGCTTCCAAATAGAGGGGTTCGACGTAAAGCAAAGATTTTTCAATGGGAATAACGAGGAGGTTTCCCTGAATAGCTTTTGATCCCTGCCGGTTCCAGAGAGAGATTTGACGGGAAATTTCTGGGTCTTGATTAATCAGAGCATCAATTTGTTCTGGCCCATAAACAAGCTGCTGTTTCGAGAATTGATAGAGCAAAAGTTTGCCATAATTTTCTCCATCTGAACGACCCGCTAACCAAGCAATTAAGTTATTGCGACTTGCAGGAGTAAAGGGATGAAGTAAGATAAATTCTTCCCGATTTTCAGTCGGCAACTTCATGATTAAATAATAAGGTTCTACGGTTTGCGGTTGACCGCCATAGATTTCTAGGGGAGAGCGCCATTGATCCTCACGGTTGTAAAACACTTGAGGATCGCGCATATGATAGGTTAACAGTTGATCGGATTGGATGCTAAACAGGTCTACAGGATAGCGAATATGCACCTTAAGGGATTGGGGCATATCGTTTAAACTGCGGAACAGGTTAGGAAAAATTTTGGCAAGGGTTTGAATCATCGGGTCGGAGTCATCGGCGATGAAAAAATAAACCCTGCCATTGTAGGCATCGACGACGACTTTTACGGAGTTGCGAATGTAGTTAAAGGGGAGTTTTTCTGGATCGGAATACGGATAGCGATCGCTAGTCGTATAAGCATCAATAATCCAATACAAATAGTTCTCCTTATTGCTACTGTTGTCCCCACTTAAATCAGTATCGGCAACGACTAAATAGGGGTCTCGATCGAATCGCAGAAAGGGAGCAAGCGCTTGGACTCGCTCAACGATATTACGACGAAATAAAACCTTAGTTTCTGGTGTAAAAGATTGGGTTAAGAGCATTTGCCAATCTTTGAGGTATTTAGCAAACAACCACCGTCTCCAGCGACTGGCGATCGATACGCCCCCTGTCCCATCATAAAAGTTATATTGGTTAGCATCTCCTTGGGGATAATCTAACTCGGGTTCCCTTGAAGGAGTCATAATATAAGTATTGGTCAACTCTCCATAATAAATTCTCGGTTGACCAATGGGAATACTATCGCGAATTCGAGGCTCAGAAATCCAAACGGGAGTGGTTTGTCCTTCGGGACTTTCTGCACCAATATCTTTGACATAATATTCCGGTAAACCGTCGGAGGCAACCGTATTGACTGGGGACATGGTAAAGCCATAACCATGGGTATAGACTAAATGTTCATTGATCCAAGTTTTTGCCTCTTCAGGTACTCCTTCATAATCTAATTCTCGTGGCGCTAAAATGACTTGTTGTTTTTCCGTACCTTGATAATCTCGCTGGCGGAAAGTATAGCGCTCAATATCGGCATCCAGAAATTTATAATATAAGCGAATTTGTTGCAGTTGCCGGTTGGTTTGTAAGAGGGGGCGAGTATCCCAGAGGCGAATATTATCAAGAGTTAGCTTATTGTTGAGTAAGTCTTGTACGGTTAATTGTCCTTCAGGATTAAACGGATAAACGTCAATTTGGTCTAAATTAAAAGCCGATCGAGTAAATTCAATGGTGCGCTGGATAAATGGAGTTTCTCGTTGCAGCTCGTTGGGTTGAACGATGAGGCGCTGGCTTAGGGCCGGTAGGGCATAGTTGCTCACTCCTGCAATGGTTAAAAAGAGAAGCATCCCATAAATCATTTTCCGCCAAATATCCCGTTTTTTTGCCCAATAGACCGAGCGACCTAAAAGAAAAAAACCATAGCTTGCTGCCAGAATAGACAGCACTTCAATCATCGGTTTTTGGGTATAGATATCGGTAAAGCTGGCTCCATAAATGACTCCGGTGGGGGAATAGAGGAGTTCGTAGCGGGAGAGGACATAACTATAAGCAACGCTAAACATAACTGCGGCACTGATGACTTGCAGATGGCGGCGCTGTTTGGGAGAAAAACCGGGAAAACTCCCCAGGGCTAAACTTCTACCGGATAATAAGTAGATGATGGTAACGGCAAGTAAGGAAAAAACACAGAGAATAACGAGCCAGAATTCCAGGAGATGGAGAACGGGTAAGGTGAAGATGTAGAAGCTAATGTCTTGGTTAAAGAGGGGATCGACTTGATTAAAGGGAGTGGGATTAAAGCTGGTGAGAATTTTTGCCCAATGGCTCGATAAAATTACGCCTAAACCTGTGCTGAGGAAAATGGCGATCGCCAGTAGCGTTCTTTGGGGAATGCACAAGAGGAGAATGGGGAACCCAAGGACAAATAGGGTTTTGACTCCAGAAGAGGGTAGATCTAGAAAGGTGCGAAGAGCTGATTCGGGGCGAAATCGAGGGGGAAGTTCGGGAGTAAGGCTGGCAATATTAAAATCGGTATGCCAATAGGGAAGAATGACTTCTGTATATTGGACAATAATTAATCCTAAAACGAGACTTAAGAGTCCGACGGATAGCAGCAACCCCCCTAGGGGAATGGTTTTGGGATATTGAGGATAAGCGTCTTGTTCTTCTGGGGGTTTGGGATATTTGAGCCGGTTTGCAACCCAGAGATTCCCGCATAGATAGAGGCTGCTGATTCCGAAAATAAGCGTACCAACAATCAGTTGGGTTTTCACCCGGAGGGCAAATTCAGCACGATAACCAAGTTCGTTAAACCATAGTCCTTCGGCGATCAGGTTAGTCGCGATCTCAAAAATAAGCCATCCTGCCAACAGGATAACTAAAATCCAACCGATTTTTGGCGATCGCAGCCACTGCATGTTGATTTAAACCAAGTTCGTCAGTATCAGGAGAGAGGAGTAGGGGCAAAAAAATTTTTGCTTCTACTGGTTCAGTTCTAAACATAATTGGCGGAAATGATCGCCCCGTTGCTCAAAGTTAGCATATTGATCGAAACTGGCGCAGGCGGGAGAAAATAATACTCCTTTGGCTTGATAGTGTTTTGCTAAAACTAAGGAACGGGGAATGGCTCGATCCAAAGTTTCGACCATCTCATAGGAATCATAACCCACCGCTTCTAAGCGTTGGGCAAAATGGGGCGCAGCTTCGCCGATGAGTAAGACTGCCGCCGCTTTAGACTTAATGCGATGCAACCATTGAGTGTCATCTCCCTCTTTAGCTTCTCCTCCTGCAATTAAAATAACGGGAGGCTCAACTGCTGATAAGCCCACTTCTGCCGCATCATAATTGGTGGCTTTACTATCATTAATCAAGTCAATTTGATCGATCGCACCAATGAGTTCTAAACGATGGGGAACGCCGGGAAAATTGGCGATTGCCTCAGCAATGGCTTCGTGTTCAATCCCCGCTAACCGAGCTACAGCTACCGCCATTAAGAGATTTTGCTGATTATGCGCTCCCACCATTTTCAAACTGGCAGCGGGTAAAATGGGGTCGCCTTGCACCATCACCCAGCGGTCTTGAATATAAATCCCATTCTGGGGAGAACCGACTAAATGCTGTTTGCCTTTAACGCTCGTCCAATAGGCATCCGGCCATTCTTTGAGACCCCTTTGATGCAAATAGGCATCATCCCCATTAAAAACTTGATGATGCGATCGCCGCAATAACTGCGCTTTAATGTCGTAATAATTGTCCAGAGTTTTATGGCGCTTGAGATGATCGGGGGTAAACGTTGTCCAGACCCCAATTTCTGGAGATAGGGTAGAGGAGGATTCAATTTGATAGCTACTCACTTCGGCAATCACCCAATCTGGCCGTTTTTCACCGAGTGCCAATTCACAAGCCGCGTAGCCAATATTGCCGCAGCCGGGGGCATGAAAGCCAGCCTGTTGAAAAATCGCGGCAATTAAAGCCGTAGTCGTGGTTTTGCCATTGGTTCCGGTTATGCCAACCCAAGGAACATCCTTAAGATCTCGCCAAGCGAGTTCCATTTCCCCTAGGATTTCAATGCCTTGCGCTCGTGCTTGCACCAACACGGGAATATCCCAGGGAACTCCAGGACTGACAACAATCCGTTCTGGAAGTGGGGAATCCTCTAGGCTGAAGGAAAAGCCTAGATCGCAGGCAATTCCCAGATCGTGAAGAGTTTTCTGTTGTTGGCGTAAAGCATCGGAGATTTGGCGATCGCTCACTTGTACCTGCCATCCTTGACGGTGTAGCAGTTTAGCGGCTCCAATTCCAGATTTACCTAAACCAATGACATGAGCAAGGGGCATATTCTTTTGGGCGGCAGACACAGTTCGTTCTTCATCATAAGCCTTTGTGCGATCTTCTGAAGGGAATAGGCACTCTAGCGATAGGCAATAGGCCATAGAAATACAGCGTTTTGTGCTAGGTAATAGATCTACTATTAAGAGTGTCTTTCCTATCAAATCGGTTGAATAAATTACGATCAGTCCTAGCGAACAGAACACAGTGGAGTGAACCCATCCGATCGTACTGATGGGCTGTTCTCTATTCCCCAGGGTGTGATATTCTGAGCCTATGGCATAAGTAAGCAAAGAGCGGGGGAAGTTATGGAAAATACACCAGTGTTAGATTGGATTGCGGGAGGATTAGCCATCGCGATCGCGATCGGAGGCTTAGTCATGCTATTCCAAGGTTTATCGGGTTTTAATGAGCAGGATAAAAAGTGAACGATAGCCAGTCAGCTAGGCAAGCTATTCCGCTTCGCGCTATAGTTGTTAACTACTGATTCAATTCCTGCATTTTAGCCTCAGCAAACTCGCGGAGCGATCGCGCTTCTTCCGTAGCCGTTGTACCGGTTTTTACTCGATCTAGGTCATAAATAATGCTTTGTAGTCCACTGACGAATACCCCAGTATTAGCATTAGAAGCGGCTGACTGTTGCCAGGCCGTAATTCTCCCTTTTGCCTGATTTAGCGCTTCGGTAGAACTTTGCTCATTCCGCAGACGAATCCTCGCCATGGCAGCATTTTGACGATATTCAACTAATTTAGTCTGGGCTTGTACATAAGCAGGATTATCATCTTTTACCCGCTCCAACTGCTCGCTTGCCCGATCCCAGAGACCGATAATTTCCTGCCATTGCTCCTCAGGATGGGGGGGATTTTGGGACATTTGGGCTGCTGCCATGCCATATTGAGCCGCTGCTTGGATGAGGGTATCGGTTTTGCCAGTTCCAGCACTGCGTCCAGAAACCTGCTGAAAATCACGCTGATAGGCTTTCATTTGAGCCGCAGACATTCGTCCAGCAACAGTTTGAGGAGGGATGAGATCGAGTTTATCGAGTCCAGCTTGCCAAATGGCGATCGCCTCCTGTTTACTAGCCTCAGAGTTGGCTTGTTGATATTGGCTTTTCCCCTCTTCGATTTGACTAGCTCCCTCTTCCAAAAGCGTTAAAGCATTGTTTTGCTGAAAAACTTTAGCATCCATGCGGGCGACCTGTTGCCGAGCACCCTTATATTCATCCAGGGTAAACTGCCAACTACAACTAAAAAATGTACAGTAGCGCTGGGGAAAGTAGCCTAAAAACCATACGGGTAAACCATCCAGATGGTTTTGAGCTATAGCAACTTTTTCTGCGCCTAACTCGATATCAGCAGCGCTAGTAGCTTGGTTAATCAGTTGATCCGCTTTTTCCACATTGGCGATCGCTCCCCGATAATCATAATCCATTTTCATATAACTGGGCAGTAGCACGAGGGGAATCGTTTTGGACACTGGCCAGCGAATCATCGGATAGGGGAGATTGAGAATATAAACCAAACCCGCTAAACCCGCTAAACCCATCACCCCCCAGGACAAGTACATAAACATTCCCGAAGAAGGTTGATTGGCTTTGGCTGCTTTACGAATTGCTGCATCCCTAAACTCAGGGATCAGATCCTGAATGATCTCCCGTAACTGTTGAGCCGAAACCGGATCTCCCGTTTGTTGTCGTAATCGCTCTAACCGTTTGAGAACTAGCATTTTCACAGGAGCTTGGAGCGGATCATTCCCCACACACCGCTCTAGTTCCCGTACTAGAATAGTATATGCCTTATGATTGAGACGGGCCATCAGATGATTTTTGAGTTCTTTATCACTATTATGGCTGACTTCCGGTCAAAATACTTGCGTAATTTCCGTAATTTTTGGTAGATAAAAACACTTGCAATTTCATACAATGAATCAAGGCGTTCTATCGAACATCCATTTTAATTAATTGTGTCCCAACCTAGGAGTTATCCTAGTGATGCTCCTACTGTGCAATCCTTTGCCATATTAGGGTATGTTGAAGTTCTTCCGTTTGCTCCAATCCACTGAAACCTCTTTTCGTCGCATTCTCATGGGACGGATTTTGCTGATGACGATTCCCGTTTTACTTTTACTTCAATATGCCACCTACCGTAAAGCGCGTTCGAGTTTACTAGAAACGGCTCGGTATAATATTATTGAAAGTGCCATTGAAAAAGGCGATCGCCTCGATCTAAGTATCAAAGCTCTGACCGATCAAGTGAAAACGGCCAGTGAAAGTGGAATTTTGCAATCAGGGGACTTGTCGAAAATAGATCCTTACCTCAACGAGCTAAGTCAACGTTTTTCTAATTCTGTGGTGTGTTTACAATTACACAATCCAACCCAGGATAAGGTAATTTCTAGTACCTGTGAAGGAGATGAAATCGGAAACTTAGACCCTGAAAAAATCGCTCAAAAACCCTATGCGCAATTTTCGACTCATGTAGAAGTTAAATTACTCTTAGAGGATCTACCATCTGCTTTCTATAATTATGGTAACGATCAACTCCATTTTTTAATTAATGCGCCAGTTTACGATCCTTCTGGACAACCCCAATCTAATCTAGTTATTGAAGCGACTGTTCCCCTCCAACAAAATCAAGATCGAAAATCCTTATCCGGCTATACAGTAATCATTAATGAAGAAGGAACAATCATTGCTCATATCGATCCCACTCCAATTGGGACTAATATTAGTGAGCAAAAAAACAAAAATCTTAAATCTAGATTAGACTCTATTATCCGATCGGCTACAGGAGGAAAAAGCGATTTCCTCCACTTACCTGGATTGGATCAAAGTAGTCGAGAAGCGATTGCTGGATACACAGCCATCCCTAATCCAACGACGACCGGAGCAACCAATGGTAAATGGGTTGTTTTAGCGGTCACCCCCCTTGAACACGCTCTCTATGGTCTTCAGGAAATTCGGCAAACGTTAATTAATTTAGTTTTAGGATTGATTGCAGCCAATTTAATTGCAATATTAGTTTTATCCCGCTCTTTAGTTACTCCAGTTGAACAATTAGGAAAATATGCCCAAAGTGTTGAATGCAGTGTTTCCCCGGAAGCCATTCCCCAGAAATTCAAGATTCATGAGTTTAATCAACTGGCTAAAGCTCTCAATAGTATGGTAGCACGGTTAACCAGTTGGGCAGAAGAACTAGAAGTTGCTTGGCAAGAAGCGAAAAGTTCTAATCAGCTCAAAAGTGAGTTTTTAACCAGTATTTCCCATGAATTAAGAACGCCTCTCAATGCGATTATTGGATCGGTTCGCTTGGTTAAAGATGGCTTCTGTGATGATAAGGAAGAAGAATTTGAGTTTTTGCAACAAGTGGATAATGCTGCCCTCCATTTACTCTCGATTATTAATGATATTTTGGATTTATCTAAGATTGAAGCAGGTAAACTATCTCTAGAGTTAGCCCCCGTGGATTTAAATCAGATTCTTAAAGAGGTGATCGATATTGAATCGGCTCCGATACAATCGAAAGGCTTATCTTTAAGTTATGAAAGTATTCCTGACTCAATTCCGATCGCTGCGGATGCAGATAAACTGAAGCAAGTTTTCATGAATATTATCGGCAATTCAGTGAAATTTACTGAAGAGGGAGGAATTACGATCAAAGTGGAGAGAATTAAGCTCCATCTGGAGGCAAATTCTAACGGCAATAATTTGGCCCGATCGCAGGTGATGATTGCAATCAAAGATACGGGAATTGGCATTGATCCTTCTACTCAATCCAAGCTGTTTCAACCGTTTGTCATGGCTGATGGAACTCGGACTCGTAAGTTTGAAGGGACGGGTTTAGGATTGGCGATTTCTCGGAATTTGATTGAGATGATGGACGGTAAGATTGCCCTGTATAGTGAGGGAGATGGACAGGGAACAACGGTGGAAATTCTGTTGCCTTTGATTGATGTGCAACAATTGGAGCGATCGCAGGCTTTGAAAACTGAAGTGTGAGTGCAGATCGGATTAGGATTTGACCACGATGAAAACGGCGATCGCTAGCAGAAAATAGCCAAAGCCTTTCTCTAGTTGCTTTCCAGGCACAAACTGAGTTAAATATGACCCCAAAATAATTCCTGTACTCGCAGCAACAATGAAGGAAAACACCAAAGGTAAATTAATCGGGATCTGACTGCTCAGATATCCCCAAAACCCGGTTACTGATTGAAACGAAATCACCAACAGAGATGTCCCAATCGCCTCTTTCATGGGAATCTGAATCAATAACACCAACGCTGGAATGACCAAAAAACCACCGCCAATCCCCACAAATCCGGTCACTAATCCTACACTGAAGCCAGCTAAGGGAATGAGTATAAACCTCTGCCAAAGTCCTGAAACTTGGCTAGCTTTCAGTGTCTCTTCACTCTTTGGTGTGTGACTCTTCTGAATCATTAAAATACTGGCCGTCACCATCATAGCGACAAAACCCATCAGTTGTATCGTGGGACTCACCATGGGTTGAGTCGCAATTTTAGCGCCTAGATAGGAACCCACCATAGCTGGAGGTGCAAATATTGCTGCTGCTTTGAGGTTCACATGACCCGATCGCCAATGGGATATGACTCCAATGAGACTGACGCTACCGACAATAGCTAACGTCATGGCGATCGCTGATTTCGTCTCTACTCCCATCACATACATTAACACTGGCAGAGCTAATACTGAACCGCCACCACCAATTAAACCCAAACTCAAGCCCATACAAACGGCCAAAGCATGTCCCACCAGATTCACGACCATCTGATTTTCCTCATTGCTCCTGACTCTTTACTGTTTCCCCCTCTACCCGCAGAGAGAGAAATCCACTCTAAACTTGCTGATTAGACCTCTTGCATAAGTGGGAAGAAAATAAATAGTAATGTACTAATTTTATAGACTATTGCTAGAGTTCCTATTACCGGACTTCTTACAGGATTCTATTGTAAGGCAATTTTGCCAATAAGCGAGCCATCATACAGGTATTACTAATCCCAGCAAACATCAATCCTGCTCCCACAAAACCACTTAAAAACAAGAAACCGGGAGCCACAAATACCCCCAATAAAGTTCCAGTTAACACCAAAGAACCGGCTACAATTTGAACCTGACGCATCAGGCTAATCGGAGCCTTGGGATTAACATGGGTCGGATATCCCTGTTGCTTCCATTCCTCTAATCCTCCTCCTAGGTGGGTCACTTCTTCAAATCCTGCTAGAAAGAGCTTTTGGGCAGCCGTGGCTGAACGATTTCCTGTTTCGCAATAGAGAATGAAGGGTTGGGTGCGATCGGGGAGAAAATCATCCGGATTAAAACGAGATAAGGGTCGAGAAATAGCTCCTGAAATGCGTTCGCCAGCATATTCACTTGGTTCGCGCACATCAATGAACTGAATCCGATCTTTTTCCCACAATTCTTGTACCGAAAAACTGTCAATTGATTGTAGTTTATCTTGCAGATTTTGAGGGGTAACCATAGTTGATTAAATTTGACTCAGGAAAGGATTAGATAGAGACTTCATTAAGCTACGGCCGGCACTTTCCCGCATCTTTGATTCGCAGGAACCGCTTCGGCGATTTTTTTCGGGTTGGGTAAATTTAAACTTTGCATGAGGGCGATAAAACTCTCACGAGTGTGACCGGCTAAACGAGGATTGAATTGTTTTTCTTCGCCAATGGTAGAAACCGTGCAGCCTTTATAATCATGACCAGGATAGACTTCTGTGGGGTCGGGAAGCGTAAATAACCGTTGAGTAATGGCATCATAGAGCAGACCGGGATCGCCGCTTTGGAAGTCGGTACGACCACATCCTCGAATGAGCAGAGAATCACCCGTAAGCACTTTGCGTCCATTCACCAGATAGGCCATGTGACTATCGGTATGACCCGGAGTGGCGATCGCCTGAATCTCAATGCCTCCAACTTGTAATAATTCCCCATCAGTCATAAAGCGATCGGCACAGAGGACTCCAGCCTGTTGAGGAACTAGGGATGTACAACCGGTCACTTCCCGAAGCTGGCCGCTCCCGGTAATATGGTCAGCATGAATATGGGTTTCTAGGCAATAGCGGAGACTTAACCCTAACTCCTGCAACAGCTTCAGGTCACGATCCACTTGCTCTAGCACCGGATCGACCAATAGGGCCTCTTGAGTCTTCAGATCGGCTAACAGATAAGTATACGTGCTGGTTTCTGGATCGAATAATTGACGAAATAGCATCCAAGTCTCCTTTATTCACGCTTAATCAAAATTATATCACTATTTAGAGATTTAGCAAACTAAAAACATCCTAGTGGTTTACTCCCCCACTCTCTCCTTTGTAATCCCAACATCAATTTATGCTAGAATCAGCCAGGCTTCTTGCTCAAAGGTATCAACTATCCGATTACAGCCTTGATTGATTCCTCGACTGAATCTCACTCAGAGGTAGATTCTCCTTACATTCATCGGTGCATTGAATTAGCCCGCCAAGCCCTTGGGCGAACCGCTCCAAATCCCCTTGTGGGAGCGATAGTGGTGGCGGACAATCAAATTGTGGGGGAAGGCTTCCATCCCCGCGCTGGAGCTAGCCATGCTGAAGTGTTTGCCCTACAAGAGGCGGGCGATCGCGCCTGGGGAGCAACTGTCTATGTGAATTTAGAGCCTTGTAATCATTATGGCCGCACTCCTCCTTGTACAGAAGCTCTAATTGCCGCGGGAGTAAAGCGAGTGGTGGTGGGGATGGTAGACCCCGATCCGAGGGTGTCTGGTGGAGGTATTCAACGGCTCAGAGAAGCGGGAATCGAGGTTAAGGTGGGGGTAGAAGAAAAAGCGTGTCAGCAACTCAATGAAGCATTTATTCATCGTATCCGCCATCAACTCCCTTGGGGCATTTTTAAGTATGCTATGACATTAGATGGAAAAATTGCTACAACCACAGGTCATAGCCAATGGGTCACTGGAGAAGCCTCTAGGCGGTGGGTACATCAGTTGCGAGGGACTTGTGATGCAGTGATTGTGGGGGGGAATACAGTCAGAAAAGATAATCCCCAATTAACTACCCATGGAGTCGTGGATCGCAATCCGGTACGGATGGTGATGAGTCGTTCTTTGAATTTACCGCGATCGGCGCAATTGTGGGAGTTGGTTGCACCAACCGTGGTCTTAACGGAGCAAGGCGCTAATCCCCAATTACAGACGGAGCTGGGCAACCGGGGGGTTGAAGTGGTGGAATTTCCCCAACTAACTCCCAGAGCTGTCATGGAATATGGATATCAACGGGGATTTTTATCGGTGTTATGGGAATGTGGAGGACAACTGGGAGCGCAGGCGATCGCCTCTGGAATGGTGCAGAAAGTTTATGCTTTTATTGCACCCAAAATTATTGGGGGCGATCGCGCTCCTTCTCCCGTGGGCGATTTAAGATTAACTCAAATGACTGAAGCTCTAAGTTTAACGGGTATTCAGTATCAATCTTTAGGCAGCGATATATTAATTGAGGGTTATCTCGTTAACCGCGATTCGCTCTAAGCCTTAAAAATGGGAACTATTGCTATTCGTGCCTATTGCCTTCTCCTTGACCCTATGCTTAGAACCTTAACGGGTGACCATTACCCATTACCCATTACCACGCGAAGCGCTATATGCTCGAATTAGTCATTAGTAGTTTATTTTTCAGTAGCTTGGGATGTCAATTGCTGATGATAGGCAATAGTATTCATCGCAGTTATATCGAAATCCAGAAACGGAATGAGGAGGAGGAAGAAGTTTTGACCCATTACGAACCCAAAGAACACTTTGGTACAGAAGGACAAGGGAATCAGAATGGTTCAGCCAAAGCACGCGGATGGGAATTCAAGATTGTGCGAGCCAATAGTGATTTATTTCGCAATCCGACTATATTGCATCAACTTTGTCGTGAAGAATCCCAAGCCGGTTGGATTTTGTTAGAAAAACTTGACGATCGCCGAGTCAGATTTCGGCGAGCGATCGCAGCTCGACAGAAAATTCGCCCAGAAACCCTCTCCTTTGACCCCTATCGATGTCACTATGGATCGTCCGGTCACTCTAAAATTTGGTTCGCCACCCTTGCCTTCCTCCTCGCCCTGATGATTCCCGCCTATGCTGGATACTGGGTAATGTCTCAATATCTGAGTCCATCCCCACCTGAGAGCGCTCCCCTGCCCGAATCTCTACCTAAGTGAAAATCCCGGTTTCTATTCGCTCTGCTATAGTAGAATCGTGCTTAATCTAAAGTCTGAGTCTATGCAGACTGACCGGAACAGTTGACCTTTGATGCCTTACCCTTGAATTCACTCGATTAAAGGTAGAAATCATGAAGAATGTTCTCAAGATAGTTGCCGCTTCAGTCTTAGCGACTGTAGCTATTGTCGCTTCTCCCTTAGCTCTTAAAGCCCAAGATCGTATCCCCAGCATTCAGGTAGACTACTATCGGAAAACGGCTTTCCAAGAACTCTACGGTGGCAAATATGTTGGCCCTAGAGAATATGTAACTACATCACCGACCGGCAAAGTATTGCCCTTGCGGTTCAGCTTACCCATTGAAACTGCAATTTTCCAAGATACCAGCATTAGCTCTAATACCCCAATCACAGATGCTTTTGGAGTCACCAGTGATACGAGCGAACTGATTCGCTGGGCGGAAACCCTTGGTGAATGTTTGCAAGAAAAACCCAGACTTGTACGAGTGTTAACTGGAAATACCATTTACATCAACGATGTTGAGGGTTCCATTGTTGAGAATGCCAATGGTGTTCTCGTTTGTCCTCGATAGGGAAAGAAGTTATAGAATCTGAGATAAAAATTTCTGTGTTCGTTCCTCCTTGGGGTTGTTAAAAAATTCATCAGGGGTTGCTTCCTCCACTAAGACCCCATCAGCCATTAACACCACTCGATCCGCAACTTCACGGGCAAACCCTACTTCATGGGTAACACAAACCATGGTCATACCGCTTTGAGCAAGCGATCGCATTGTATCAAGTACCTCGCGTACCATTTCTGGATCGAGGGCTGAAGTGGGTTCATCAAAGAGCATGATTTTCGGTTGCATCGCCAGAGCGCGGGCGATCGCGACCCGTTGCTGTTGTCCTCCCGATAACTGTCCGGGGAATTTCTTTGCCTGCTCCAAAATTCCTACTTTTTCTAAGAGCTGTAGAGCAATTTCTTCGGCTTTTTCCTTCTTCCAACGCCGTACCCAAATCGGCGCTAAGGTTACATTTTGCAAAACCGTTAAATGAGGGAATAAATTAAACTGTTGAAACACCATCCCCACTTCGCGCCGCACCGCATCAATATTCTTTAAATCGTGGGATAATTCAATCCCATCAATAATAATTTTTCCCTTTTGATATTCTTCCAGAGCATTAAAGGTGCGGATAAACGTCGATTTCCCGGAACCACTCGGCCCCATAACAACGACCACTTCGCCTTTTTGAACGTCTAAGCTCACCCCTCGCAGGACATGGAATTTATTACTGGCATACCACTTATGAACCTCTTGGGCAATGATGGCGGGTTCGGTGTCCACAGGAGTTGGATTATCTTGAGATTTAATGAGAGGATCGGAATGGGTCATGATGATAGGGAATGGGGAATAGGGAATGGGGAATAGGGCGGGTTTAGTCAGGTTATCTGCGAGTTTCCTAGCTTTGGGATAACCCACCCCTACAACAGGATCGATTGATTAGCGGTGTTCTGTATTCAGTTTACCTTCTACCCATCGACTGGCGGCAGACATGGCATAACAGAATACCCAAAAGAGAACTCCAACAAATAGATATACCTCTGAAAAGCGCCCCAGAAATTTGGGGTTCGCTAAAATCGAGTTACTAATTCCTAATAATTCTACCAAGCCGGTAATCGCCAACAGGGTCGTATCTTGAAATAGGCTAATAAATTGACCCACCATAGCTGGAATCACAGCTTTCAGGGCTTGGGGGAGAACAATTAGAATCAAGGTTAAAGGAGTACTTAAACCTAGGGCCCGTGAGGCTTCCGCCTGTCCCTTGGGAATCGCTTGTAGACCTCCTCGCACATTTTCCGCTAAGTAAGCGGAGCTAAACAAGGTTAAGCCGACGATCGCCCGAATCACCCGATCGGGACGCATTCCTTCGGGGAGAAATAGGGGAATCATGACCTGGCCCATAAATAAAATAGTAATCAGGGGAACACCGCGGATGATTTCAATATAAGCAATACTGAGGGCTTTGACCACGGGTAAGGAGCTGCGTCTTCCTAAAGCAGCAATCAAACCGATGGGAAAACTTAAGGTAATGCCGACAATAGCCATGAGAACGGTGAGCAATAGGCCTTGCCATTCATTGGTTCCCACAGGGGTTAAACCCAGTCCTCCACCAATGAGCCACAGTCCGATTAAAAATACGCCAAACCAGCCAAAGGAAACCCATTTTCCGAGAGCTGGTTGAACGTTCCCGACTTGTTGGCCGATCCAAGCGCTACCGGCGATCGCCACCAAACACCCTACTAATAAGGCACGATAGACAATGGGAGTCGGAGTGATCACGCATCCTAGGGCAGCGATGCCTAAGCCGATGAGAATATTACGGCTAAAGAGGGTGAGCGATCGGACAATTACGCCCCAAGATAAGCCAGAAAAGACACTAATTAGAGCGACTAAAATCCATAAGCGCCAGTATTCTTCACTGGGATAGCGACCGACCATCAATAGGTGGAGATTTCGCGGGATCACATCCCATTGAGCATCGGTGAATGACCAGGAGAGAAAATTATAACCTAGGGCGATTAATCCCCCTAAAATAATGAAAGTGATTAAACCGTTATACCAGGGACTAAGCAAATTATTTTTAATCCAGTTTACCGGAGTATCGCGCATCTCCGGTGGCGGTGCCATATCGGTTAAGTTACTAGGTACAGAAGTCATGTTAATGGATAATTAATTTTTGATTTCTTCCTGCTTTATGTTGGCAATCGTCGATCTCCCTCTCTCCCTATCCTCAAATCATCTCTCTTGTAGTTGCACCACGCGGTTGATTTGGTTCATTCCTAAAGAAATGATCAAATTCATCAGCAAATAAGTGACCATGATAATGAGCATCACTTCTACGGGTCGCCCGCTTTGGTTGTAGGTTGTATTGGCTACATTGTAGATTTCCGCGTAGGCGATCGCCGCTCCCAAACTGGAGTTTTTAGCCAAGTTCATGTACTGACTACTTAAGGGGGGAATAATCACTCGTAAAGCTTGGGGAAATACCACCAAACGCATCATTAAACCCGACTGCAAACCCAGGGCACGCGCGGCTTCCCATTGTCCTTTGGCTACAGCTTGAATCCCGGCTCGGACAATTTCGGCAATGAAGGCAGCCGTATACAAAACTAAGCCTGTCAGCAAGGCAGCGAATTCTCCAGTCAGGCGCAACCCTCCGGTAATCTGACCTAGCTCAATTTCGGTCGGTTTTTCCCATCCAAAGGCAACTGTAATAATCAGTAGGGCAACCATGCCAATAATCCACAAGGCCGTTAACTGGGGTTTTCCAGAACTTCCCCGTTCCACCATGGACTTAATCCGTATTTTCCACAGGACAACCGCTGCGATCGCCAATCCAATCAACACACTGCACCAAATCGCTAGAGACCAACCCATCTTTGGCCAAGGGAGAAACACCCCTCGGTTACTCAAGAACGCGAGTCCCATCACCTCTATACGATCTGTGGGTCTGGGCAACTTAGAAAAAACGGCCCGATACCAAAAAAACAACTGTAAGAGCAGGGGCACATTACGGATCAACTCCACATAAACTTCGCTTCCCTTTCGCAGTAACCAATTATTAGAAAAACTGGCAACTCCCACGGCAATTCCCACTAATGTTGTGAGGATAATGCCAGAAATAATGATCCGTAGGGTATTGACCAACCCAGCTAATAAAACCCGGCCATAGCTGTCTCTGGCTGGATCGTAAGGAATGATACTTTCTCCAATGGCAAAGGAAGCTTGGGTATCCAAAAAATCAAACCCGAACTCTATGCCCGCTCGTTGGAGGTTATTGGAGACATTATAGGTTAATAGACTAATAACAGAAATAACGATCGCGATCGCCAAAACTTGCAGCGCGACTCGCCAAAATCGATCATCACGCCACAAAGGAATCGTATGCTCATTTGCCGAGGTCATAACAAGAATAGATTAAATGGGAGAACTTAAGACTCGTCACCTATGATCGCATCACAGGTGACGGCTAACTGTTTACCGATAACTAAATTTATCGGAAAGGAGGAGAATAGAGCAATCCTCCACGATTCCAAAGGTCATTTTGACCTCGATCTAACTGAAATTGAGATTCCTTACCCAAATTGCGCTCGTAAACTTCACCGTAGTTCCCGACGGAGGAAATCACATTAACCATGAAATCATTATCGAGTTCTAAGCCTGTTCCCAAATCACCTTCAACGCCCAAGAAACGGCGAATGGTGGGGTCTTCACTTCCTTTGCTTTGTTCGACATTGGCTTGAGTAATGCCCAACTCTTCTGCTTCAATCAAACCGTAGGTTACCCATTTAACCACATCAAACCAGGTAGAATCATTATTAAGGGTTACAGGGCCGAGGGGTTCTTTGGACATGGTGACCTCCAACAGGATATGCTCCTCTGGATTCGGTAAGGTACTGCGACGAGCAATCAACTGCGATTTATCTGAAGTCATTCCTTCGCAGCGTTCCTCTGCATAGGCTGCATAAGCTGGGTCAGCCTGTTGGAAGGTTACCGTTTCAAAAGTAACTCCTGCTTCCCGCATATTATCGGTTAAGTTCAGCTCGGTAGTCGTTCCCGCTTCTACACAAACGGCTTTACCTTCAAAATCTTCTAGGGAGGTAATATCACTATCTTGACGCACCATCATCCCTTGTCCATCATAGAATGTGGTTGGTGCAAATTCTAGACCAACGGTCGTATCTCGGCTGGTTGTCCAAGTCGTGTTTCGAGAGAGCATATCCACTTCACCACCCGCTAGGGCAGTAAAGCGTTCTGTAGAATCAAGGTTCCGATATTCTACTGCATCTGAATCGCCCAAAACAGCGGCAGCTACAGCTTTACACACATCCACATCAATTCCTGAATATTCTCCGGTTTCATCCACAAAGCTAAATCCAGGAATACCACCATCTACCCCACAGATTAGGGTTCCGCGATTTTTCACTACATCCAAACGACTTTGGGATGCCGGGTCTGAAGACTCTCCACCTGCTCCTCCATCGGCATTATCAGATGGGGGAGGGGCGCAAGCTGCCAAGGGGAGAGCTAGCAATAGAACCGACATTAATAAAGATTGCCACTTAGCCATACGTAAAGGGTTTCTCCTCACTGATAGACAGTCATCTTGAAGCAGCCACTTTGCTTAGAGTGGCTTCAAGTTTTGTTAAATTTTATCTTTAAGATATTAGCAGCATCTGCTGGATTTGGTATCAGCAGGAGAAATTTTTGCGTGTTCTAGAATACTTCTTCAGGAGATCGCCGTTTGATCGCCAGCCTAAGTTCTGCCTGATTATTGAGGCGCTGTCAACAGGAGAACTGTGGTAAAGCGAGACTTTGGGCTATTCCTTATGGCAAGAGTTCGGGGGACAGGCGCTCTTGAGCTAAATCCCGAATCAGAGCACAACGGGATTCTATATAGTGAGAGAGTAAATCGGCTTCTTCTCCATTGAGCGATCGCTCTTGAGCCATATTACCCAATAGCCATTGTACCAGACTCGCGTCATCAAGTCTCAATAACCGTTGAGGCTGAGTCGTTTCAATCAGTGACCAGAGCTGACGTAGCAGATGGGGAGTCATAATGATGCCTCCTTAAGGATTTCTTTATAATCATACCTACTTTAAACCTATAACTCACCGGTTTGACACAAGATCCCATCAAAGGTAGTGAACCTTAACAAAATGATTCATAACTTGACACTCCCATGAGTCCGAAGGTTAGACTGTTGCGATGAACTTTACACATCATAATTCTGAGGATACCTTAAGACTCACGGGCAATGACCCCACTAATTAACCATAATGCTATACAGCGCTTGGTGCTGTGGTGGGAAGGGGCATATGGGGATGGGAAAATAGGAAGAGTCAACAACAGAATTGGCTGCGTTTTTAGCGCTTCTAGTTAGGATTACAAACCCTTATTCATGTAGTTCATAGCACAGCAAAGATAAATGCTGCTATACTAGTGACTATAAGTACTGTAACAATCCGTAAATACCATTGTTTGATGATCTCGACTAAAACCGCCTCTAGATTTTGGAGAAAAAGTTTATTTGTTAGAACTTACTCAAAATTTCCATTACAGCAAAAAATCAGTGTTCCATTTGTTTGTACCTTCTTAGTCCTATGGATTTTGGGCACAGTTAGTATTGGTTATTACTTTTTGAAATACTTGGAGAGAAGGCAACTTCTAGAAGTAGACAGTATATCTGCATTGATGGTAAAACAATTCCAAAATGAAACCGAAGAACTACGTGTAGAAGCCAAACTCATTGTTGAAACAGAAAATATTCGTAAAGGAGTGGAAAACTTCAACGAAGATCTGTTACTACAATATTTACTGCCCTTAAAATTTTTATTGGAAGTCGATCTAATTCAAGTCATCGATATTCAAAAAGAAACCTTAATCAACTTCAAGATAAATGAGATTAGCAACGCCAAAGTCGATCATGAAGTTGCTATTTCACAAGCCATAAGTGGAGCAAGTATTTCCACAATAGTCAGTGCAAAAGACAAAGCCAATAATACTGTATCACCAGTTTTGATTGGGACGGCACCTATCAAGTCGAATCAAGGGATTATTGGTGGCGTAATTCTTGGGCGCATCATAAACTTTGATTTCCTGAGTGAAATAGCTCAAAAAAACCAGGTATCAATAGTTGTCTTCCAAGACGATGAAATTATTGCTTCGAGTTTACCAGAAGTCAAGAAATTTGTCTGGCTACCACCGCCTCAAAATTCCCTGAGTAATTTTGAGGAATCGATCGTAAAAATTGGCGATCGCGCTTATTTAGGAACAACCGTTACTCTCCCAGGAATTTACCAGTCTCAATTGCAATTAGTGATCATTTCTTCTCTAGAGGGTCTAGAAAAGACCCAAACAGTTTTTTTGATTCGTCTATTTTTGTTTTCGTTGGTGGGATTAACTGTCGCAATAATTGTGGGTTATTTTGTCTCTAAATTAATCGTTTTTCGGATTACTTTCATGACTGAAGTAACTCAAAAAATTGCTTCTCAGAACTTATGGGTTCAGTTGCCTGTCTATTATAATGATGAGTTAGATCGATTGGCTCATTCTTTTAATATCATGTCTAATAAGTTACAAGAAAAAGAAGAAAATATGGACAACAAACTAAAAACAAAAGTAGAGCAATTGGAAGAAACATTGCAAGAACTTCACTTGACTCAAGCTCAACTGATTCAATCTGAGAAAATGTCTAGTTTAGGGCAAATGATCGCTGGAATAGCCCATGAATTTAATAATCCAGTCAACTTTATTTATGCCAATATTCAACCGGCTATTGATTATGTAGAGGATTTGCTTGATGTAATAAATGTCTATCGAGAAGACTGTCCCGAATCTACTCAAACTATCTCCGAAACTCACTTGGATATAGATCTTGATTTTGTAGTCAAGGATTTTCGCAGTTTATTAACTTCAATTAAAAGTGGAGCAGAACGGATTAGTACAATTGTCAGAAGTTTACGAACGTTTTCTCGGTTAGATGAATCAGGGGTTAAGCTGATCAATATCAATGAAAATCTAGACTCGACGTTGTTGATTTTGCAACATAGAATTCACGAGACTATACAAGCGGGAACTATTCCTAAAAGAGAAATAAAAATTATTAAAGACTACAAAAGATCCCCCTGGTTAACTTGCGATCCAGGGCAATTAAATCAGGTATTTTTGAATTTAATTAATAATGCGATCGATGCTTTGGACGATCTAAGATTGGATACAGCAAATCCTAAAATTCCTCAAATTGTGTTCAAAATAGACTGCACCAATCGCTCGTCAGTTCAAATCACGATTTCGGATAATGGTTGTGGCATCACTGAAGAAGTTCAGGATAAGATATTTGATCCCTTTTTTACCACCAAACCCATCGGAAGTGGAACGGGTTTGGGATTATCAATTAGTTATTCCATCATCGTCAATCGCTGTGGAGGAACCTTGAAGTGTCATTCTACTCCAGGAGTGGGAACTGAGTTTATCATTGAACTACCGCTAGAGGAGTAATATAACTTATAGTCGTTAGTCAGACCAAAGGAGGTATCGGATGAAACGAAAGAATGCCAAGATAGGATGGATCGGACTCTTAGCCGGAGCCATGTTGATCGGCTGTACTGCTGGCGATCGCTCTTCATCTTCCCAGAGTACTATCACAATTGGCGGATCGTCAGAAGCTTATCCCATGTTAGAACTGTTGGCAGATGCTTACGATCGGGAGAATGTTGAGATTGTCTTTATGTCCAGTAGCCAAAGTAGTGGAGGTCTAAGTGGGGTGCGAGATAACGTTTTGGATATTGGGGCAATTAGTATACCAGTCACTGCCATAGAAAAAACCGAAAATCTTCAATATATACCGTTGGTTCGCAATGCCGTAGTCTTGATAGTCAACGAACAAGTTCAAGGACTCGACACTTTAAACACTGAGGCAGTTCAAAATATCTACAGGGGTGGGATTACTAACTGGAAAGAATTGGGCGATATCGATGGCGACATTATCCTCGTTGATATACCAGAAGATGAAACAGAAAAGCAACTTTTACGAGAACATTATTTAGGGCAAGACCTGACGATTACTCCCCAAGCAGTTTTATTTGAAGATGATGATGAAATTGTGGAGGCAGTAAGTATAACTCCTTATAGTATCGGACTGATCGCCTACTCCGAAGAACTCGAAGACTTTTCAGTAAAGAGCCTTGCTCTAGATGGAGTTGCTCCTACCCTAGAGAATATTCAGAATGAGCAATATAAGATGGTTCAAACGATTGGTATTGTTGCCTTGGATCAACTTAAACCGACAACTGAAGATTTCCTTAATTTTATCTCCACTCCAGAAGCGCAAAGTATACTGGAGTCGAATGGCTATATCTTAGCCGATCCCAAATTCTAATCTATAGAACCCATTTGGGATCTCTGACTAAATCAACCCTGTTCCCCAGAACAAAAGGCTTGAATCTACCTCATAAGAGCGGAAACTACTGCATTGAATGATTGCCCGTGAACCCCCCCCTAACTTTTGGGTCAAAACTCTACTGTGTAGAACCTACTCAAAGTTACCCTTACAACAAAAAATCAGTATTCCCTTTGCTTTTGTGTTCTTAGGACTATGGCTTTTGGGGACAGTTAGCATTGGTTATTACTTTTTAAAACACTTAGAGAGACGGCAACTCAGAGAAGTTGAAAGTGTAGCCGCTTTGGTTGTACAACAATTCCAAAATAAAACTGAAACACTGCGTTTAAATGCCACAGTGACAGTTGAATCAGCAAATATTCTCGAAGGATTGGAAAATGCCCACGAAATTTCATTGTTACAACGTTTATTACCCTTAAAGCTTTTGTTGGATCTCGATCTGGTTCAAGTCATTGATATTCAAGGTCAATTATTAGTGGATTTGAAACTCAATAGGATTAGTCACTCTAAAATTAATCATGAAGTTGCGATTTCACAGGTCATGAGTGGAGTGAGTTTTTCCACGATCGTCGATACAGAAAATAAGGTGAATCCTTCGGCTTCCGTTTTAATTGCAACTGCACCTATTAAATTGCATCAGGGAATTGTTGGCGGTGTGATTATTGGGCGTATTATAAATTCTAAATTCTTGAGTGAAATTTCCCAAGGAACAAATACATCAATAGTGATATGTAAAAACAATAAAGTCATTGCGTCTAGTTTGCCCGAAGCAGAACAGTTTTCCTGGCGACCTCCTCCGGAAACTCCCCGGAATACTTTCTCAGAATCAGTGATCGAGCTTGGAGATCGATCTTACTTAGGAAAAACGGTTTCTATCATTGAAATGAATCAGTCCCAATTGCAATTGGTTGTTCTTTCTTCTCTACATGCTCTCGAAAAGGCAAAACAGAATTTTTTAATTGGACTGGTGCTATTTTCTGTTGTGGGATCGGTAATTGCAATCCTTGTCGGTTATCTTCTCTCTGGATTAATGGTCACTCGGATTAATTCCGTAACTCAAGCGACTGAAAAACTGGCCAATGATAACTTATGGGTTAAGTTACCTGTCCTTTATAACGATGAGTTAGATCGGCTGGCTAAAGCCTTTAATCGGATGGCTAAAAAATTAAAAGATAGAGATGAGGCTTTAAAAATAAAAGTCGAACAATTGGAAGAAACTCTGCAAAAACTATACTTCACCCAATCCCAATTAATTCAATCCGAAAAAATGTCTGGTTTGGGTCAAATGATTGCTGGTATTGCCCATGAGTTTAATAATCCAGTAAATTTTATTTATGCTAATATTGAACCGGCCATTCATTATGTAGATGACTTATTATATTTGCTCGATCTGTATAAAGAGGAATATCCCAATCCTCCTGCAAGTATTGCTGATACTCTAGAGGATATAGACTTTGATTTTTTGGTTCAAGACTTTCATGATTTATTAACCTCAATTAAATCAGGAGCTGAACGGATTAGTTCAATTGTTCGAGGTTTGCGAACATTTTCTCGCTTAGATCAATCAGGAATTAAGCTAGTAGATGTCCATGAAAATCTAGAAGCAACTTTGTTAGTGGTGCAACATAGACTTCAAGACAATATTCAAGCAAAAACAAATTCTACAAAAGCCATTCAAATTATCAAACAATATGGAACATTACCTTTAGTTACTTGCGATCCAGGGGAATTAAATCAGGTGTTTTTGAATGCGATAAATAATGCCATTGATGCTTTAGAGGAGTTGAGATCGGATGTAGAAAATTCCAAAAATCCTCAAATTGTTTTAAAAACAGAATGGTGCGATCGCTCTTCAGTCAAAATTACAATTTCGGATAATGGTTGTGGGATGAGTGAGGAGGTTAAGGGTAAGATATTCGATCCCTTTTTTACGACAAAACCTGTTGGTAGTGGAACCGGTTTGGGCTTGTCTATAAATTATTCTATTGTTGTGGATCACTGTAGAGGCAAATTGAGATGTCATTCTATTCCAGGAGAAGGAACTGACTTAATTATTGAGCTACCGTTAGAGAAAAACGTCATACAGAACTTTGCGCTGTGATGAGGAGATAGAGGGAGCAAACAACAGATTTGATGGAACTTTTATCGCACTTTGCACTCTAGCCATAGCTTGTATTGTTTAGGCTCTAAGCCTTCAATTGTTACTTCATAGAAGAGAGAATTGTAATATGTTTTTTATCGATAACTTCTATGCAAAAATTGCACTAGTAGTAAAGTTTTCGTAACTTAGGTTACAGTTTTTTTCTGTTTTTCTGTAATGAGATTGAACAGCGCTACAGTGAGGTTGGCGAGAGTTTACCCAGGAGTTGAACCATGAGCGTTCATGAATATCACCCTCTTAATGTCCATTTAAAAAATCACTCTGGAAGTCGCTCAGAAATGGTTCTGGCAATTATTTTCGGATCGTTTGTGCTGGGATTTATCCCCATTGCTTTATTTTCAGATCTTTCAGTAACAACGACTCTGATACCCACAGAAGCTCAACTCTGGAGTTCTTTAGCAGAAAAACAGACTCCAATTTCTCTCCACATGCCATCGACAGAACGTATGATACCGACAGAAGCTCAACTTTGGAGTTCTTTAGGAGAGAAATATTAGAAAAAGAGGCCAATTTTTGGCTAGAGTTTAGGGTTTTAATCGTACAAATAAGTGGCTATTCGTTTTAATAATGCCATGCCCACAACAGAATTTCCCATAGAATCAAGAAGGGGGCTATAAATGGCGATCGCCCCCTGCTGGGGAACTAAGGATAATAATACTCCACTCACTCCTGACTTTGTCGGTAATCCCACTAAAGAAGCAAATTCTGCTGAATATTCATATAATCCACAGGTTTGCATTAACTCCGTCACCCAGAATTGATGCTCTGAGTGGATTTTGCCTTGCGGATTAACTAATCCTAGTCCCAATTGAACCAAATATTCAAGACTGGATGATAAACAACACGCCTGTTGATAAGTATCCAATGCAACTGATTCAGGACTGCCTAAATAACCCGATTGTGCCAGGATTTGGGTTAAATTCTGATTGATTTGATTCGGTAAAGATTCTACAGACGCTAAAAGTTGCCGATCTACAAATAACTCAGTTTGACCATAATCATTGAGCCAATTACGGAATCTTTCAAATTTTTCGATACTGGTATATCCGGGCAAATGGGAACAGAGGGCGATCGCCCCACTATTGATCATCGGATTGCGAGGAAATCCCTGGTCTGCTTGTAACTGTTCGACCGAGTTATAAGGGTAATCTGAGGGGAGATTACCGACAATGCCCTTGATTTTCTCTCTTCCTAACTGTTCTAAACAATACAGCAAAACAAAGGGCTTAATCACACTCATCAACGGTACATCATGTTCCCCCCATCCATCCCCTGGATCATGCAAACTTTGAATATAAATCCCCCTGTTTTGCGGATCAACCTTGGCTAATTTAGGGATATAAGTCGGTAAACGTCCTGACACATTCAACGCTTCAATTTCGGTTAACCACTGCTCTACAGTAGATCGGGTGATACTTTTTAAATCTCTCATAGTCAATCCTGACAAGCGATTGCCATTCGTGCCTATTGCTAGAATGCATTCCCTAGCTTACCGCCTTAACGGGTTACCCATACTCATTCCCCATTCCCTGCCCATAGCGTTATCATAAAACTTAAGAAAAGTTAAGTTATGTGAAGACCCTTGACTGTAAGCGCCCAATCCCAAACCCCAGTATCAACGACTTGGCATCGCCTGCACCCCCTCTGGCAAGGTGATGAAACAGAGATCCAAACTGGACTACCCCATGAACAACTCTCTCCTGCTTGGCAAATTCTTTTACTTGGGGATGGTTCGCCCACGCGTCACTTGCAATTGTTAACCCGCGAACCAACGGAAGTCGATGTGATTGATATGTCTCCGATTGGCATGAATCGTGATCGCGCTCCGGGTCAGATTTCAGCAATTCCAGGGCCCAGATTAAGGCGACAGGTTTGGTTGAGAACTGCATCAGGACAACGGTTAGCCTATGCGACCTCTTGGTGGGAAGCCAGTCATGTCGATGACTATTTACAAAATCGCTCTTTACCCATCTGGGCTAGTTTAGCGCAGTTGCGAACCGAGTTGTATCGAGATATTCAAGGTTTGTATTATGGCCATTCCCAAGCCTTAGAAGAAGCCTTTGAGCAACCGGGGCCCTTTTGGGGTCGCCATTATCTATTTTGGCATCATAAACGGCCGTTTACCTTGATTTATGAGGTATTTTCCCCTTATTTGATTCAGTACTTAGGGCCAACCGGATAAATCGCGATCGCCATGTCACTTCAGTTCTATCCCCTATATCCTATCCTCTATCAAGGCTTAAAACCCTTATTTCCTCAGTGTTTATGGCGGGGAAATCCCCATCAACAGGCGATCGCCTTAACCTTTGATGATGGTCCCCATCCCCAATACACCCTAGAGCTATTAACGGTTTTAGAAACCTACGCCGTTAAAGCCAACTTTTTTTGGCTCGGACAACGGGTTCAACAGTATCCAGAAGTCGCCAAAGCGGTTTACGATCGCGGTCATTGGATTGGGTTACATGGCTATACCCATCAGAACTTTCCCGAACTCACTCCAGAGCAACTCTGCCAAGGGTTATACCATACTCAAACTGCGATTCTTGAGGCCTGTGGTTTAAATCCCGAAACCGAGCGATCGCGATTTCGGGATGTACGGCCTCCCAATGGGTTATTTATGCCCCAAACCCTAGACCTGTTACAGGACTGGAACTATCGGCCGGTCATGTGGACCGTGGTTCCCGAAGATTGGGTTGATCCAGGAGTCTCAATTGTCGTCAATCGGGTGATGAAAACGGTTTGCCCTGGTTCTGTGATTGTTCTCCATGATGGCATCTATGGCGGTCAAAGTGTAGCGAAAACCACAGAACAGCTCCTACCGATGCTCTTAGAAAAAGAGTATCAGTTGGTTAGTATTGATAAACTGTGGATGGGTTAGAAGAAACTGGGTTTCTGACAACGTTTCGATCTCAATCCCAAGTTCCGGTAGAAACCCGGTTTCTGGGTTTCGTAATTTTTAATTTTTAATTGCCTTATGTCCTATTCTTATTCTAATCAGCGCTGGCATATTTGGATCGATCGCGGCGGAACATTTACCGATCTGGTTGCCCTGAGTCCAGAGGGTCAAACGGTGGCCCATAAATTACTCTCGGAAAATCCAGAACGCTATGCAGATGCAGCGATTCAAGGGATTCGCGATCTGTTAGGTGTGGGAGCGGATGAACCGATTCCCAGCGATCGCATTGCGGTGGTGAAAATGGGAACGACGGTGGCGACGAATGCCTTATTAGAGCGAAAAGGCGATCGCACTGTCCTGTTAATCACCCAAGGCTTTCGGGATGCGTTGCGTATTGGCTATCAAAACCGCCCGGATCTGTTTGCCCAACAGATTCAACTGCCAGAATTGCTCTATGAAGAGGCGATCGAAGTCCAGGAGCGTCTCAGTGCTAAGGGGCAAGAATTGCAACCGGTTAACCTGAACGCTCTTGCACCCCAACTGCAAGCCGCCTACGATCGCGGAATTCGCAGTTGTGCGATCGTCCTTTTACATGGCTACCGCTATCCCCAACACGAACAGGAGGTAGCGCAACTGGCGAAAAACATGGGCTTTACTCAAATCTCTGTCTCCCATCAAGTTAGCCCCCTGATCAAACTTGTCAGTCGCGGAGATACCACCGTTGTCGATGCATATCTGTCTCCCATTCTCCGACGCTACGTGAATCAAGTGCAAGAACAACTGAAAGGAGAATCAGGAGATGCCGTTAATCTAATGTTCATGCAGTCTAATGGCGGGTTAGTGGATGCCGAGCAATTCCAAGGTAAAGATAGCATCCTATCGGGGCCAGCCGGAGGGATTGTGGGAGCAGTACAAACCAGTGCCCAAGCCGGTTTTGAGAAAATTATTACCTTTGATATGGGCGGCACGTCCACCGATGTCGCCCACTATAACGGGGAATATGAACGACAATTTGATACCGAAATTGCTGGGGTAAGGGTGCGATCGCCCATGATGGCGATTCACACGGTAGCTGCTGGGGGCAGTTCGGTGGTATTCTTCGACGGTTCCCGCTACCGTGTCGGGCCGGATTCAGCCGGTGCAAACCCCGGGCCTGTCTGCTATCGACGGGGCGGCCCCCTGACGATCTCCGACTGTAATGTACTGTTGGGTAAACTGAATCCGCGCTTTTTCCCGGCGGTATTTGGCTCCCAGGGAAACCTACCTCTAGATGGCGATCGCGTGCGCGAGCAGTTCCAATCTCTAGCTCAGGAGATACAGAAAAAAACCGGAGATCTACGGACATCGGAACAGGTGGCGACGGGGTTTATTGCGATCGCCATTGAAAATATGGCCAATGCGATTAAAAAAATCTCTCTGCAACGGGGTTATGATGTTTCCGACTATACCCTCTGTTGCTTTGGCGGTGCAGGGGGGCAACATGCCTGTCAACTCGCCGATACATTAGGCATTCGTCAAATTGTTATTCATCCTTACGCTGGGGTACTCTCAGCCTATGGTATGGGACTTGCTGATATTCGCATCATGCGCGAACAAACCCTTGAAGAAGAGCTAACCGATGGTGTAATGGTGGAGTTGCAAGATCGGGTGATTCCCCAGTTAGTCAAAGACGCGCAAGCAGAATTATCGGGGCAATCCGGCGATCGTGAAGAAATTGTGGTTAAACTGCATCTAAAATATGAAGGCAGCGATACGCCTTTATTGGTCAATTTTTCCGATTCTTCTCTAGAAAGCCTCAAACAAGAATTTGAGCATCAACATCAGCAACGCTATGGATTTACCTTAACCCAAAAACCGTTAGTGGTGGATATGGTTTCAGTGGAAATTGTGCAAACCATGACTCATCCTGAAGGGGAAATTCAAGAACCTGTTACCGATAGCGTCCCCTCAGAAATGGCAAGAGTTCCCGTTTATTGTTCCATACAAAATCCTGTAGGGGCGGGTTCAGCAACATTTTCCGCTCCCCACCACGATCTCCGTGAACCCGCCCTTACAGCAACAACCTCTACAGAAACAGGTTGGCAATATGTGCCAGTTTACGACCGCCAAAAGTTACAACCAGGACACACAATAATTGGCCCGGCACTGATTATTGAATCTACCGGAACCAATGTAATTGAAAGCGGTTGGCAAGCACAAGTTCATCCCCGTCAACATTTAGTGTTAATGGCTATCAATGCGGCTTTGTACCCAGATGGGAAGGCGGGTTTATCGACATCTTCGCCTCCCCACCAAGAGCCTCGTAAACCCGCCCCTACGGAAACGGGATTTGTAAGGGCGGGTTTATCAATATCTTCGCCTCCCCACCAAGAGCCTCGTAAACCCGCCCCTACAGAAAATGCCCCTACGGAAAGGGTGAAAAAAGATCCCGTGCTGTTGGAAATTTTCAATAACCTATTTGGGGCGATCGCCGAACAAATGGGCGTAACCCTACAAAATACAGCGGTTTCCGTCAATATTAAGGAGCGTTTGGACTTTTCCTGTGCCCTATTCGATCCAGAAGGAAACTTAGTCGCCAATGCACCCCATATCCCAGTTCATTTAGGCTCCATGAGCGAAAGTGTAAAAGCCTTAATTCAAGATAAGGGCAACCAGATTAAACCGGGAGAGGTTTATCTTTCTAATAATCCCTATAATGGCGGAACTCATTTACCAGATATCACTGTAATTACGCCGGTTTTTTTACCTCAAAAACCTATCAAGCCCTCCTTTTATGTGGCTTCGCGGGGACATCATGCCGACCTCGGAGGCATTACTCCCGGCTCCATGCCACCCCATAGTCAAACGATTACGGAAGAGGGGATTTTATTCGATAATTTCCTGTTAGTAACTGAGGGGAGATTTGAAGCCGATTTACTGATCGATCGCTTGTTAGCTCCCCCCTATCCCGCTCGTAATTATTCCCAAAATTTAGCCGATTTACAAGCGCAAATTGCGGCCAATAATCAGGGGGTTCGAGAATTGGTAAAAATGGTCAACCAGTATGGTCTGGAAACTGTACAATCCTATATGGGATATGTGCAAGAAAATGCAGAACAGGCAGTGCGAGCGGCGATCGCCCAATTATCCAATGGTGAATTCACGTATGAATTCGATAATGGTGCAGTGATTCACGTGACCATCACGGTTGACCGAGAACAACGCAGTGCCACCATAGACTTTACCGGCACATCTGCCCAACTGCCCAATAACTTTAATGCCCCTAAAGCCGTCTGTCAGGCTGCCGTATTGTACGTCTTTCGCACCCTCGTGGACGACCCCATTCCCCTGAATGCTGGATGTCTGAAGCCGCTCAATATCAGGATTCCAGAGGGTTCCATGCTTAATCCCCACTATCCGGCTGCTGTTGTTGCGGGCAATGTAGAGACTTCCCAGGCGATCGTTGATACCCTCTACGGAGCGCTAGGACTCCTTGCCGCTTCCCAAGGAACCATGAATAACTTTACCTTCGGCAACCCAGATTATCAATACTACGAAACCATTTGCGGCGGTTCTGGCGCTGGCCCAACATTCCACGGTACAGACGCGGTGCATACCCACATGACCAACTCAAGGCTGACCGATCCAGAAGTCCTAGAACACCGCTTTCCCGTCCGTTTGGAAGAATTTGCCATCCGTTCCCAAAGTGGCGGCCAAGGGCAATTTTGCGGCGGTAATGGCATCGTGCGCCGCATCCAATTCTTAGAATCCATGACGGCAGGTATTCTTTCTAACCATCGCCAAATTCCCCCCTTCGGTCTAGCTGGTGGCGAACCCGGAGCCGTAGGTCGCAACTGGATCGAGCGCAAAAACGGTTACACTGAAGAACTCGATAGTACAGCAACCGTAGAGTTAGATGCAGGCGAAAAAATCACCATTGAAACCCCAGGAGGCGGAGGCTGGGGAATGAAGTTAAACTAAAAGAAAAACCACTTTATTTGGATGAGGAGATTAAGCAGCCGTCGCCCAAGGTGGGGTTTAAACGTGAGGAGGTGGAGTGATGCCTGCCAAGGATATATATCATGATGTGGTGAGGAATGCGTTAATTAAGGATGGGTGGGAAATTACCGACGATCCTTTGATTTTGTCCATTGGCAAGAAAGATTTATGTGTAGACTTAGGAGCAGAAAAGTTGATTGCAGCACAGAAAGATAATCAAAAAATAGCCGTAGAAATTAAAAGTTTCATCGGTCAGTCACAGGTTAACGATCTAGAAAAGGCGCTGGGGCAATATGTGCTTTATGATGAAATTATGATGGACAAGCGAGAAAACAGAATTCTCTATCTGGCGATTAAAAAATCTGCTTATGAGGAGATTTTCAAGCAACCCATTGGACAGTTACTCTTACGGCGAAATATTCTTAAGTTATTGGTCTTTGATGAAATGGAGGAGGTTATTCTAGAATGGATACAATAGATCGATACTATTCAATAATTTATCCGATTTTAAAAGAATATGCAGACCTTCCCTATCGTTTCGGCAAGGTAGAACGCCGTGTGATTGTGAGTGATGATAAAACACACTATTTTTTTATGACTTGGGGATGGGAAAGTGGGCTTAGAGTGCATGGTTGTATCGTTCATTTGGAGGTGGTGGCAGATAAAATTTGGATTCATGAGGACGGTTTAGAAGATGGCATTGCAGATGATTTACTGCGAGTAGGTATTGCAAAAGACAAGATTGTTTTAGGATTTCATCCCCCAGAGGTACGTCCTCATACAGGGTTTGCTGTGAGTTAATGAGATGGAGTTATGGGTGAAGTGATCTATTTGATATCCTTATCAAATCTAAACTCAAACTCGGCGCAAATTCAAAACAAAACCGGGTAAGATTTCTTCACCGGATAATTCGGTTGGATTCGACAATTTTTCTGCCTCTAAACCAACTCGATACACTTCCACCATTCGATTTTGGGGATCGATTAACCAACCGAGTTTTGCTCCATTGTCGATATACTCTTGCATTTTCTCTTGCAGGGATTTTAGGGTATCCGACTTTGAGCGCAATTCCACCACAAAATCTGGGCAAATATGGGGGAATGTTCCCTTTTGCTCATCCGTCAGTGCATCCCAGCGCTCTTGACTTATCCAGGCAGCATCGGGAGAGAGATTTGCGCCATTGGGTAAGATGAATCCGGTAGAAGAGTCAAATGCTTCTCCTTGTTGATATTCTTCGTACCAGCGATGCAGTTGTCCAATAATGCTGAAATTACGTTTTCCGGTTTCCCAACCTGTGGGTGGATTCACAATTAGTTCTCCTTGTGCAGTTCTTTCCAGTCGTAATTCTCGATTGCTAGCAGCTAGAGCTTCAAACTGTTCTTGCGTGACATAGAGCTTCAAGGTTTTGGGTAATGTCAGCAAGAGAGTTTCTATTTCGTGTTTGGCGGATGTCTGTACCATGTTCACCTCTGCGAGCCTATAATTCATTTTAGGCGATCGCGTACAGTAATGAGGACACCTTCTCATTTGCCAGTATAAAGCAGACAAAATAGAAGATAGTACTATGAAAATCAAGAAATATTGGTGGGTTTTGATTCTGATTCAGCTAACTCTTCTAGTTGTCATTATTAACGGACAATTCGCTATCTCTAGCGATCGCTCCTCTCTTTTGTACAGAGAAGATTTGCGGGAAATTCCTGCGGCTATTCCCATAACTCAGGAACATATTAGCCATGAAGGTTTAACGCTTAATTTATATGGTTCAGCGAAAGAAAGTCTGAAAAAAAGTCATCATGAGAATATAGTAAACGATCCTTATTACCTATGGTCGGGGAGATGCTCGAGCAACTGGGCAGTAACGTTTAGTCACCGGCAATTTCTGGTTGACTTGAGAGGAGTGGCTAAAATCAGGTGGCGAACCAAACAGTCGGGTTTCAGAAGATTGCACATTCTCTTAAAACTTGAGGATGGCACTTGGTTAGTGAGCGATCGCACTCAAGGAGCATCGGAAGACTGGAAAATCGGTGAATTTAACCTGATGGACTTAGAATGGTATGCACTCTCAATGGAGACGATAACAGAAACAGATAAAGTCTCCTCTGTCGATCTTTCACGAGTGGATGAAATCGGAATTACAGATCTGATGAGAGGAGGCTCGAGTTCAGCATCCTCTAGACTAGACTGGATCGAAGTCTATGGAAAACCGGTAGAACGCTTCAATTCTTAGTCAATCGGCGATCGCTTCGATCCTTGACTACAATTGAACCAACAAAACCTTAAATTCCATAATCAGCCAAAATGATTACACGCCGAGAATTTGTCAAAACTGCTGCGGTTGCTAGCGCGACTGCTGTTGTCGTTCCCCATTTGAGTCTTGGGAGTTCACCCTCTTATGATGCGAAGCAACTGCCAACTAGAACACTCGGAAAGACAGGAATAGAGGTTCCACCGATCGTTATCGGTTGTGGTAGTCGATTTATGGCGATCCAAGACGAGGATCAGGCTCTTGAGTTACTCGAATATGCCCTCGATCGCGGATTATATTGTTGGGATACAGCCGCAAATTATGGAAACCACGAGATTTCTAGCGAGGAGCGTTTGGGCAAGTTGCTCAAACAGAGGAGAAAGGAAGTCTTTTTAGCCACTAAGGTAGCTCAACGAGATGGGGAAAGTGCTAAAAAAACGATTGAGAGAAGCTTGAAACGTCTTCAGACAGATTACATCGATCTCCTGCAAGTTCATTCTATAAAGTCTGTTGAAGATGTTGAAACTCTAGGACAAAAAGGTCAGGTTTTGGAAGTGCTGCATCAATATAAAGAAGAAGGGGCGATCGCACATATTGGCTTTAGTGGACATACTTCAGCCGAAGCAATGAAGAAAGCAGCTCAAATGTACGATTTTGATACCATGCTGATCGCGATGAATCATCAGCGTCCAGAACAGAAATTTGAGGAACAAGCCGTTCCAGCCGCAGGAAGTAAGGGAATGGGAGTACTGGCAATGAAGGTCATTCGCCCTAGAGAAACTATTGAAAACCTCAATCCTAGGGATCTGCTCGGTTATGCTTTGAGCTTAGATCATATTGCAGCAGCCGTCGTTGGAATAGATAGCTTGGCAATCTTGAAAGATAACATCGATTTCATTCAGAATTTTAGCCCCTTATCCGCCCCGAAAATGGAAGAAATGAGAGTTAAGCTAGCACCATTCTACAGAAATGAGCAATTAGCTTGGATGAAACCTGGGTATGAAGATGGAAGGAATGCCTGAATGAGTCAACCTAGTCAGCCTATCAACTGGAATGCTTTCTGCACTCGCCCATTCTGGGAGATTTGGGTAGAAACCGGGTTTCTGAATCGTTTCTCAAGAGGTTGAATCGCCATGACACCAGAAGATTTAGGATCTGAACAAGTAGAGCCGCTTATTAGTGCTTCCGCCATTGCTGACTGGCACTTTTTTCTGCCCGCAGACCATTGTCCAGAACAGCCGTCGAGCCAACCCTATCGGATTTTTGAATCTCGTTGGCGCGAGGTCATTTTATCGTGGTTGGGACGCGAAGATGTGGAGGAGGAGAAGAAGGAGCAGTTTATTGAGACGTTAGTGAATTTTAAAGATAGCTGTGAATTTTATGAATATCATGCCTATTTTCTAGCGGCGGTTGGCATTCGCGAGTTTAAAACTTGTACTCTTGCTGGTGAAATTATTCAGCAAGTAGTCAATTGTGGGTTTGCAACTTTTGATCGAGAAACACAGCTATGGTATATACTGATTCCAACCATTACTCAAGCAGCTAGAGAAACTTTAGCACAAACTGACATCAGCCGAGTTATTGAATCTATTAGCGCTATGGTACAACAACCTGACTGTCCTGAAGATACTTATCGAGAAGCGCTTGAATTTATCGAGAAAATTGGGAAAGGTAATTCCCAAGCGATCGCAGCGTTGATTCACCTTCTCAAGAACACTAAGGATGAATCTATTGGTAAAGATATAACCCTGACTTTAGAGAAAATTGACCTAGGTAATTCCCAAGTGATCGCAGCGTTGATTCACCTTCTCAAGAATACTAAGGATGAATCTATTGGTAAAGATATAACCCTGACTTTAGGGAAAATTGACCTAGGTAATTCCCAAGCGATCGCAGCTTTAATCGAAGTCCTCCAACAAAGTGAAGATAAAGAAATCTGTGGGTTGGCAGCTTGCAGTTTAGCGGAAATCGCACCCAGTAATGCTGAGGCGATCGCGGCTTTAGTCGGAGTTGTCAGGGAAACGGAGAGTGAAGAGACTCGTTGCCAAGCAGCTAGAAGTTTAGGCAAAATTGACCCAGGCAATCCCCTGGTAATTCCAGCATTAATCCAAGTTATCAAAAATACTGAGGAGGGTTATACCCGTGGAGCAGCGGCTAAAAGTTTAGTCGAAATGGGACAGGGCAATCATGAAGCGATCGCTACTTCAATCCAATTCATTGTAGATACCGAAACTTCATATCTTCATAAGTACCCGCCCGAATATTTAGGCAAAATGCTTGTGACTAATCAACAACGGCAAAGTGTCGTCTCAGCACTCCAACAGCACCTCAACACTGACAATGAAAATAAGCTTGCCCTTTTCCAAGCCTGCTATCAACTCCTCTGGAACATTGCCCAACACTTATCCTACGCCGACTTCTACCGCGCTTGGCATCAGGTTTAGCTGTACTAAAATAGTCTAATTAAATTTACTGCCCAAATAAAGCCTAATCCCAGACTCGGCCCAAATTCAAGACAAAACTGGGTAAAACTTCTTCACCCGATAATTCAGTTGGATTGGACAAAACTTCTACCTCTAAACCGACTCGATAAATTTCCACCGTTCGATTTTGCGGATCGATTAACCAACCCAGTCTGGCTCCATTTTCCATGTACTCTTGCATTTTCTCTTGCAGTGATTTTAGGGTATCCGACTTGGAACGCAATTCCACCACAAAATCTGGGCAAATATTAGCAAATGTTCCCTTTTGCTCATCCGTCAGTGCATCCCAACGCTCTTGACTTATCCAACATGTATCAGGAGAGAGATTTGCGCCATTGGGTAAAATGAATCCAGTAGAAGAATCAAATGCTTTACCTAAATTACCATTATCTTCATACCAACGACCCAATTGTCCAATAATGCTAAAGTTACGTTTTCCGGTTTCCCAACCTGTGGGTGGATTCACAATTAATTCTCCTTTTGCAGTTCTTTCCAATTGTAATTCTCGATTGCTGGCAGCTAGAACTTCAAATTGTTCTTGCGTGACATAGAGCTTGAGGGTTTTCGGTAACGTCAGCAAGAGCGTTTCGGTTTCGGGTTTTACTGGTGTCTGTACCATGTTTACCTCAAAATGCTATAGAGCTATTTTAGGCGATCGCCTCTGACCCATCGCCGTAATTTACTGATAAAAATTAAAATTTCCTGAGAGAATAACAGTTTCAGCCTATCTCACTTCATTTTATTAAGATTTATAAACTATACTGCTGGTATAATAGATACTTGAGCTATAACAGACAGATGTATAGTATGTTATATAGGCAGAAAGCATGAATGAACCTAAAGCACCTGAACAAAATCGTTCTATATCTATTGGTGGGGATGTTACCGGAAGCTCTATTGTCACAGGAGATGGCGGTCAGAGTAAAGTTCAATTTCAGCAAGCACCTCTACCTAAACCTGAAACAGTTAATATTATTTTTAGTGAGTTAAAAGCAATAGAGGAGATTTTTACCAATTTTAACGATCCGATCGCAACTGGTGTGGCACAAAAGCTGGCATCTGAAGCTGAAAAGCCTGAATCAGATCCTACTATTGTAGCTGAAACACTTGACACCGGGCTTAACTATATTCAGAAACTTTCAGCATTTGCAGAGAACGTCAATCAGCTACAACCTCATGTAAAAGCTACTGCAAATTGGCTAGGTGAACATGGACATAAATTGCTACCACTAGTTGGGTTGGGACTTTAGAAATCTATTCCCGTATTTGAGTGAGTGTCTAAAGTCGCTCTTTTAGGAACAAGACACTATAGACACTCCTAACTGTATCTCGATAGATATAATCAATATATAAATAAATGGCTAGAAATACTCAAACCTCTAACGATCGCAGTATTGGTGTTCAAGGAAGTACAAATGATAGCATTCTTGTTTCTGGAGATAGCAACCAAATTGCACAGCAGACTATTGGCGATAACATCACCGCTAATGGTGATATCTCACTTGAAAACATAACCCAAATTGGGCATCAAACCATCATTCAAGGAGAAGTATTCTTTGAAGAAGTTTCAGTTAACCCATCCAATTTTCAAGGGATAAACGTTGAAAATCCAACATGGCTTGTCAATTTAGTTAATAAGATTGAAAGGAAAAAAGTTGTTGTCCTTGAAGGAGATAGAAATGTTCGCAAGCCAGATATAGCAAGATATATAGCCTATCGTATCCTTCAAAAAATATCAACAAGAAAATTTCTGTTAAGGAATCAATTCGAGACTTAAACATTGGACTGAATCTTCAGTATGAACTAAGGAGAGTGGAAGAACCAACAGTATTTATTCTTTCAGATATCTCTTTCAAAACTTTTGGTGCTTCTTTCGAGAAACTTAAAGAAAGTGCAGCAACCAGTGGTCATTACATACTTGCTACAACAAATGAATCAAAAGAAGCTTGGCGTTCCGAAAATCAAGATTGGTTTTGTAAAATCATAGGAGATGATATTGAGAATTGCGATCGCTTTATCGATAAACTATCAGATGAAAGGTTGATAAGTGAATGGTACTATAATGAGAAGGAATTGAGTTCTCGCGAACAGCTCCTAGCAATAGCATTAAGCTTATTTGATGAAACCTATGGAGATCAATTTTTTGCAGCTCTTGAACACCTTGTTGAGAATATTTGGAAACGACGAGACCCCACATTACGCGCTCTAGATTACTGTGATTTAGATAAGCTTCTAGCATTTTTCTCATTTTCAGGAAGAAATGAACAAGAAGAGACTATTAAAGTCACTTCTTCAAGGCAACGACAATTATTATTAAAGGTGGCTTGGTCTAGTCATAGAAGACAAATCCTTAGTGCATTACCCATTCTAGTAGACTTAGCAAAAAGCTCAATTGAGGGTAATAGTTTAGAACTATATGGTTCTGCAGAAAGAAGAGCTAGAATTCGCCAAACTATTAGTGAATCAATTAGTAACATCGGCTTAATCTCTCAAGAGAGTAAAGTATTTGAAGAACAGTTACTTTCCTTAGCATCTGACAAACATATTGAAGTTCAGGCAGTAGCAGCAACTGCCTTAGCCGTATGGCGAAATAGTGACAAAAAAGAACTTATCCAGCTAGATAGTAATAGTAATGCCAATGGTAATAATAATACTCGTTATAATCCAGACCAAAAGTTATTCAACATTATTACTCGTTGGCAAGAACAAACACAGATCGTAAATCTGGTTGATTCTTTCTTAAGAAGTAAAAATTACAATCTGGGTGAGAAACCGGTAAATTATATACGTGCGACCATTGCATTGACGGTAGGCTTGGCATCAGAAACAGATCCTTATGATCGAATGTCAGAAGAATTATTGGAATTATTGAGAAAGCTAGTAATCGATACAAGTAAACTTGTTCGAGATCGTGTATTTTTTGATGCTTTGCCTAGAATTGTAAGAAGGCATACTAGACAAGTTCAAAGTGAACTAGAAGATTTTTTAATTGATGCTGATATTGAATTGATTGTAGCTATATCAAAAAGCTTATCAGAAGCTTATAAATTCAGACCAGATGCAGTTTTAGATATCCTTGAATCATGGAAAGAAAAATCACAAGTTACTGAATCTTCAAAGATTGCCAAAGGTCAAAAAACAATTAGAGAAGCTTTACGCTCTACTGTGGCACTAACGTATGGAGAACTCAATACTGAGAGCATAGAAAGGATAATTAATTACCTTAAAAGTATACTTTCTGATGAAAAGCATCCTTTTGTGCGCTCTTTAGCAATTGTTGCAATAGGAATGCAATCCCAAAAATATTTCGATGATTTCCAGATCATTGCACCAAAGTTGAAAGGATTAGTATCTGAAATAACTCAGGAAGAGCGAAACGAGATTGCAAATATACTAACTAACATTTATTTAAAACAGAGAGCCAGTTTGACAGGAGGAGATAGAGTTATTGAAATTCAAGGCAAACAATATTCAGTATGGCTTGATTCACAAAGACCTTTAACTACTGTGGAACAAGCAATGATTGACTGGGCTAAAGATGATAGTAATATTTCAGCACAACAAGTTGCTACTCAAGCTTCCGTAAATTTTGTTGACAAATTTGATAAAGAAGAGGCTGAAAAAATTGAACAATTGAGAGAGGAGATAGAAAATAGCACAATTGAGACTCTTGAAGAATACCCTCAAGTAATTAAAGGTGTTCAGCCTCCTGAAGATTGGTACATGGGAAAGTTAATTCCTTGGTTCGTAACTCGTGATTTTGAAAATTCTGGTGACTTTGAAAATAATAGAACAAGTATTCGTAATATTCTCCCAGAAAGTTTATTTCACTACAAAAAGAACAGAGAAAGCATGAATTTTGTTCTTGAAAAATGGAAAAATACTTCAGATAAACGCATTCAGAATATTGCAGATAGGTTAAAATCGGGCATTTTCTGGGCACAGAACATGAAATTGGTAATGTTTGGTGTTCTCTTGATTATAGTTAACTTGGTTAATACCAGCATCAATCAATTTAAAAAACTGCCTCCTACTAACAATGCAAAAGAAATCACGCAACCTAGTTCAAGTTCTTCTTCCACATCGCCTACTCCTTCTCAATCACCTACTACTTCTAAACTTCAAGACAACACTAATGCGACCGTTGTGGGAGATCGAAAAGATTATTATAAAAATGTTCGAGCTGGAATTACTACTAACTCACCAGTACTATTTGAACTACCTATTGGAAGCCGGGTTCAGATAATTGGAAGTAGATACGATGCAGATGGTTTTCCTTGGTATAAAATCTATAGTCCTCAGAAGAGAAGAGAAGGATGGATTGCCGGTCAATTGATAGAACGTGACTAATCACAAAGTCGTAAGCCTATAAATTAGCTCTCTAAACTCTGAACATATAAATTTAATCATAAATAGGGCTTGCTGTATAAGTGTCAAACTCAGACTGGATAAAGGTTTTCAGCTTTTTCTGGCGAAAAAAGTGCAAGGCGATCACATCGAGCTGCTCAAAATCTTTGCATTTTCCTGGAAAATTTGCGGGCAAATTGGTGATCGCCACACTGATATGAAAGTGCCAGTCATACAGCCTCTAGAATTCCTATGGCAACTTTTTCAGCAAGCCCTATGTATCCCTTAACCTGTCGGAGTTGTGCCGATTGTAATTTAGGAAAGCACGTCGTATGTTCGGGATGTTGAGTCAAGGAAGCCGCCACCACGACAGACGTATCAAATAAAGCTTTCATAATTGACAGAATTGGAGTCTTCGCGCGATCGGCTTTTAAAAACTCCAAAAGCCTGATTTTCTCAGCATCGGATAGATTTTCTAGGATAGGGAATAATTCAGAAACTGTCATTGTTATTGTTCTATGCCACTTCTTGAGTTTAAATCATCACATAGGCTTTCATCAAAGCGGATCGGTAAGGATTGATTTAGAGCGATCGCCCCTGCAACCCAGACAAAAACCGACCCATTCCCCATTACCACCTCAAAGCGCTATAATAGTAGATTGGGCTAGTCCAGATTCTCAAGGCAGCGTTATTCACCCTCATTGAACAGAAGCAATGAAAAATCAGCAACAACGGTTTGATTACGTCAAAATTGGTATCGCTTCTCCTGACCGGATTCGGCAATGGGGAGAGCGAACCCTTCCCAATGGGTCAGTCGTTGGGGAAGTAACCAAACCGGAAACCATCAACTATCGTACTCTCAAACCCGAAATGGATGGCCTCTTCTGCGAGCGGATTTTTGGGCCAGCAAAAGATTGGGAATGCCATTGTGGCAAGTATAAACGAGTTCGCCATCGGGGGATTGTTTGCGAGCGTTGCGGCGTAGAAGTGACCGAATCGAGAGTCCGTCGCCATCGCATGGGTCATATTCAATTAGCCGCTCCAGTCGCCCATGTATGGTACTTAAAAGGCATACCCAGCTATATGGCCATTCTACTGGATATGCCCCTCCGGGATGTCGAACAAATTGTGTATTTTAATGCCTATGTGGTTCTCGATCCTGGAAATACCCCAGAGGTCGCTAAGACCAATGAAGAAATTCCCTCCCTCAGTTATAAACAACTGCTCAATGAAGACCAGTGGATGGATATTGAAGACCAATTGTATTCTGAAGATTCAGAATTAATTGGTGTAGAAGTGGGCATTGGTGCAGAGGCCATTGAGCGATTACTAGCCGATTTGGAATTGGAAACCGTAGCGGAACAACTGCGCGAAGATATCCTCAATTCTAAAGGGCAAAAACGGGCGAAGTTAATTAAACGTTTGCGGGTCATTGATAACTTTATTGCCACCGGTTCTAAGCCGGAATGGATGATTTTGAGTATGCTGCCGGTGATTCCGCCCGATTTGCGCCCGATGGTGCAGTTGGATGGAGGACGGTTTGCCACCAGCGATTTAAACGATCTGTATCGCCGGGTGATTAACCGCAATAACCGATTAGCTCGACTGCAAGAAATTTTAGCCCCGGAGATTATTGTCCGTAATGAAAAGCGGATGTTACAAGAAGCCGTGGATGCTCTGATTGATAATGGTCGGCGCGGTCGCACGGTGGTGGGAGCGAATAACCGACCCCTCAAATCTCTGTCCGATATTATTGAAGGGAAACAGGGACGTTTCCGACAAAACTTGTTAGGAAAACGGGTGGATTATTCCGGTCGTTCTGTAATTGTTGTGGGGCCAAAGCTGCAAATTTACCAATGTGGCTTACCCAAGGAAATGGCGATCGAATTGTTCCAACCGTTTGTGATTCATCGCTTAATTCGCCAAGGATTGGTCAATAATATTAAGGCGGCGAAAAAGCTGATTCAACGGAACGATCCTAGTGTTTGGGATGTTTTAGAAGAGGTGATTGAAGGTCACCCAGTTTTGCTGAACCGCGCTCCAACATTACACCGGTTGGGGATTCAAGCCTTTGAACCGATGCTTGTGGAAGGGCGAGCCATTCAGTTGCATCCGTTAGTTTGTCCGGCGTTTAACGCCGACTTTGATGGAGACCAAATGGCGGTGCATGTGCCGTTGTCGTTGGAGTCCCAATCTGAGGCGCGGTTGTTAATGTTAGCGTCAAATAATGTGATGTCTCCAGCGACGGGGCGGCCCATTATTACGCCATCTCAGGATATGGTGTTAGGATGTTACTATTTAACGGCGGAAAATCCTTGGGCGCAGAAAGGGGGCGATCGCTTTTTTGCTTCTTTAGAAGATGCCATTCGTGCCTACGATCAAGCCCAAGTAGACCTACATGCCTATATCTGGGTTCGTTATGATGGTGAAGTGGAATCTCCAGAAAAAGATGATGAAATCGTTTCTGAAGAGAAGCTCGAAGACGGAACAGTAAACCGTATTTACCGCTATCGACGAGTACGAGAAACAGCCGAAGGTGAGCAGATTTGCCAGTATATTCGCACAACACCGGGTCGGATTATCTTTAATAAGACGATTCATGATTCTATCCTCACGGCTTAGTCTCCTAGTCGTTGGCTATCTAATTGAGGTAGGGTGCATTAGCGAAAGCGCAAGGCACCCTACTCTATTTTTTGTTAAACTAACCTGGATAGACCAAGTATGAAATATTCGGAGAAATTCCTGTGTTAGATGAACAGGCAAAGAAAACCCTGTTAAGAAAAATCCCCCATGGCTTGTATATCTGTGGGGTAAAAGATGGGGAAGAAGTGAATGGTTTTACGGCGAGTTGGGTAATGCAAGCCTCTTTTACCCCTCCTTTGGTGGTCAATTGTGTGAATACTAAGTCTCAATCCCATGCCATGATTCAATCGAGTGGGGTATTTGCTTTAAGTATTCTGGAAGCGGGACAAAAGGATTTAGCCCAGCAATTTTTTAAGCCTCAACGCCGAGTCGGGAATAAGTTTGAATCAGTGGACTTTTATCTGGGTGAAACTGGATGTCCGATCATTACCGATACCTTAGGATATGTGGAATGCCAGGTTGTGGGAGCGGTAGAAAAAGGCGATCATACAGTATTCGTGGGGGAAGTGATTGCCGCAGGAATTCACCGGGAAGGTGAGCCACTCTTACTCGAAAGTACAGGTTGGAATTATGGCGGTTAGCTGAATAACGATAATCACGATAAAAATTGGGAGGTTGATTTAACTTATGCCATTAATCAAAATTCAAACATCTGTTCCAATTCCAGAGAAGATTGCAGTTACAGGTTTGCTGCAAATACTTTCAGCTAAATTAGCCCAACACTTGGGGAAACCCGAATCTTATGTCATGACTGCTTTTGACGCTGATGTGCCGATGACATTTGGGGGAACCTCAGATCCGGTATGCTACATTGAGGTGAAGAATATTGGCGGGATGAGTCCTGCTCAAACCCAGAGTATGAGTCAGGATTTTTGCGAAGCGATCGCTGAAAACTTAGGAGTACCCCCCAATCGTACCTATATTGAGTTTGCAGGTGCTGAGGGTAGTATGTGGGGTTGGAATGGTGGGACATTTTAAGGGTTCGTCATAGCATCGCCCCTGTATAATCATCACAAATAGGGATAGGTTAGCCCATAAGGTTGAGGATCGCAGTTCATATCTGTGGGTTCACCTCCCCCCAAACTTGGATCAGAATCAGGGACATCGGCTCATTTGTAGGATCTACCGTTATCTATGGATAGATTAATCGTTGTTCGACTTCTAGAGCTATGAAGCCATTTTCTTCCCTCGATCCGGTTTTAAGCCGTTTTTTGTCTAAAATGCCGAGCCATATTGCGGTAACCTTTAGTGAGGAGCAACTCGAGGAGATTAGGAAGCAATTGGGCGATCGCCAATGGCAGGTACATCCATTCGATCTGCGTCTATCTTTCCCTATTTTTAATCGCTGGTTCTATCTTGTCATTCTAGCTGGACGGGAGCGCCGACACCATCAACGCTCAGGTCAACAGTCAAATTTAAATCAAGGAGAATGGGGTATCCCCTTAAATTTAAAAACGATCAGTAATTTGTTAGCTTGTGTCACTTTTATTTTAATTCTGATTCCCGCCCTATTCGGACTCTCCTATCTGTATGCTTCTGTTGAATCAGAAAACAATCAAGCTCCGAGCGCAATTGAAGAAAGTATCGATCGCATTCTCAGTGATTGGGGACTGTGATCAATTAAATATTAAAAATGATTGCTAATCAAACAATCAGGGTTTCAATCCCATTCCCTATTCCCTCGCGCGAAGCGCTATACTCGGTTGCGAGGCTCTCCGTTCAGGAATGCCTCGATATTTTTGTGAACTTCTGTGATTAACCGTTCTCTAGATTCGTGGGAAATCCAGGCGATATGAGGGGTAATCAAAAGTCTATCTTTATTTTCGATCTGAAAGAGGGGATTATCTTCTTGCGGAGGTTCTGTTTCTAAAACATCTAAACCTGCGGCAGCAATTTCTCCAAGATCTAGGGCTGATGCTAAGGCTGCTTCGTTGACAATTCCACCACGACTGAGATTGAGCAAAATTGCCTCAGAAGACATCATTTTAAGTTGGGCTTCATCAATCAGATTTGCCGTTTTTTCATTTAAGGGTGCATGAATAGAAATAATATGAGACTGTTGCAGAAGTTGATCTAAATCGATGCATTTAAAGGGTTGCTCTCGGTTTTTGCCACTGGTGGAGAAATATGAAACTTGACATCCAAAAGCTTGGGCAATATCGGCTACTTTTCTGCCGATGGCTCCCATACCGATAATTCCCCAGTGTTTGCCAGAAAGTTCATAAAAGGATTCTCCCAAGTGGTTAAACGTGGGACTTTCACACCATTGTCTACTGCGCGTATAATCGTCAAAATAACGAGAATGGTGGGACAGATAAAAGAGCATGGAAAAGGTATGGGCAACCACACTGTTCGTGGAGTAACCCACTGCATTGGTGACGATAATTCCCTGTTCGGCTGCACATTGGATATCGATAATATTGTATCCTGTAGCAGCGACACAAATCAGCTTTAGAGCATTGGTACTTTCGAGAATTTGGCGATTAAGAGGAACTTTATTGGTGATAACAATTTGAGCGCCTTGAATTCTGGCAGCGACTTCTTCAAGTTGAGTCGTGGCGAACACTTCCAATGTGCCGAATTGCTCTAATCTGCTGAGGTTGACATCGCCGATGGTGGCGGCATCTAAAATAACAATTTTTGGGGATTTCATAGAGATTGGGGAATAGGGAATAGGGAATAGGCAATAGGGAAATCATTTTTTCCCTTAAAAGTCCCGATTTTTAATTAAGGCTTTCCCTATCACAGTAAAAATGCTGTATGGATTATGCCTCAATTGCTGGTGTTTTGGTTTCTGATGGGGTGTTTTCTTGAACCCGATCGAGGATTTTCAGTACTTCTTGTTCAAAGGTGACTTGAGCGCGGTTAGTTTTGCCGCCAACGTAAAAGTTGTCTCCATTTTGCAATGCCCAAATTTGAGAGTGAGAAAAATAACTCATAACGACAGCAATCATGAGTAGCCCAAATCCGGTATAAACGACGGGAATACCGGGATCGGCTTTAATTTGTAATCCTGTGCTGCCAATAACGTCCAGGACTTTCAAGGTAACGCCATTAACTTCTATGTCCATTCCCTGGCGCACCGTGCCGATGAGTTGTCCCTGGTTATCATAAACAATGAGAGTTCCCTGTAAATCTTTGGTGACTAGGGCAACGCCTTCGCTCATATCAGGTGTGGTGGGTATCCAGGTTCCCCAGATTCTGCCTTCGGTTTGTATGGGCAGTTTAGCCATAGGAATCTTGAAGATAGGAGAGTTATTCACTCTTACTTTAACAGCCGCGATCGCCCAATCGGCTTGGTACAAGGTTACGCCTCGATAGCGCAACGGCTGATTCACATGGATTTCTTCCCGTTTGACTTCTTCTCCCTGGTTATCTAATACGGATAAATCCGAATAAAATTGCTCAATTCTGCCCTCTGGACTATAGTCAATCCAAAATCGATTCACGCGCACCGACCAATCTTTGGGGACTTGGGATTGGGCAAAGGGCCCGGCTTCAATGATATTTTTAATCTCAAAGGTATCCCCACTGGGAATGATTTCTTGAGCCATAAATCCGGTCATGGAGCCTAAGATCGATCCGGCTAAAATAATCAGCATACTCGCATGAACGATAATGGGCCCAATTCTGCCAATAATGCCTTTGCGAGCGTATAGGGTTTCTCCCTCTCGAAAGACTCGATACCCGTATTGTTTTAAAATGGGTTCTAACGAGTCATTCGACCCTTGATTGAGTTGGGTACTCAGAGCCAGTTTTTCAAATTGTTGTGGTTTTTGGTAATACTTCCACCGGTTAGCAGCTTTGAGAGTCGGCAGTTGGCGGGTAAACGTGCAAGCGGTTAAACTTGAGCCGAAGAGGACAAGCAGCGCCAAAAACCACCAGGTGCTATAAACATGGTCTAAGCCAACGGTTAATAAGACTTTCCAGGAGAGGAAGCCAAATAGGGCGGGGTCTTCGGGGTAGTTGGCTTGATAAAATTGGAGAGAGTGCCCCTGTTCTATGACTGTACCGGAAATGCTGAAGATGGCGATCGCCAACAGCAGAATAATCGCTAACCGTAAATCGGCTAATGTGGGCAGCACTTGTTTTTTCCACCATTGCAGGGGATGGAAGGGGAGCGGAGCAGAAGCGTTTTGATCGGAAGTCATCAGAAAATCAACTTATGGGCACAAGACGAGACAGGAGCGAAATCACCCCAAATCCTACTAATAACACGCCACTGGTAGGTGTGATCCATCCTGACCATTGTCGGAGGGCTAAAAGTTTTTTAATCGAAGCGGTGAAGGTTCCCGCCAGTACCAGGGGAGAGACATATCCAGCAGTATAAGCCAGGAGTAAACCACTGCCCAGGATGGGGTTTTGGGTGCTGGAAACCCAAGCCAGAAGGGTGGCTAAGACGGGGGTGCTACAGGGGGAGGCAACTAAGCCAAAGGTTAAACCAATGAGGTAAGAACGCACGCTGTTGGGGAAGTTAGGTGAAATCCAATCCATGCCTCCAGAAGCGGGGAGTTGCAGGGGTAAGGCTTCCAGAAGATTGAGTCCCATCAAGATAGCGATAATACTGACGATGATGGGTAAGCCGATACCAATTTGGCCATAGACCTGACCGACGAGAGCGGCAACGATTCCCAACAGAGCGAGGGTGGTGGCTAAACCGGCAGCAAACCACAGGGACTGAATCGCAGATTGGAGGCGGTTTTCGGTTTCGTAGCCGCCGATGTAAGCAACGGTGAGCGGCAGCATAGAGAGCATACAGGGGGTGAGGCTCGTCAGTAGACCAGCGATAAAAATGAGACCGATACTAACAGCATTGAGATGAGCTAGTTGGGTATCGACTAGGCGATCGGCAAACTGTTGGAGATAATAGAGTTGGGTTTCTAGGGTTTCAATCATGTTCAATGCTGGTTCTAATCCTCAAGATTTTTTTTCCAGGATTGGGGATGTTTTTGTAGGTGCATTACTGAGATCACTAAGATTGAATCTTCTTCAATTGTGTAAATAATTCCATAAGGAAAACGCTGCATACGGCAGCGTCTGATTTTCTCGTTTAATGGTGTCCAAGCGCGGGGATTTTGCACAATTCGATTAACAGTTGCTTGGGCTTCTGCTAGAAAATCTTCGCCCAATCCAAAAGATTGATTTTGATAAAATTCAGCAGCTTCTTGTAACTCCTGACTGGCTGCTAATAAAAACTTGATGCTCATGTTTCCAGAGATTTCTTAATCTCACTGAAGACAGATTGTCCATCTACAACCTCTATCTGACCTGCATGATAAGCATCTAGTCGGCTTTGGGATTCATTGAGCCAAGCAAGATCAATTTCAGTTTGTTCTGGATTATCAAGACTTGCCCATAGAGCATCGATCAGATGAACTCGTTCTACAACCGTTAGTTTAAGGGCTTTTTCTGTTAAAACGGCAGCATCCATAATTTGAAAGTTGAGTTAGGTTAGTTGTATCAGCAGGTACGACCCACCTTACATGACTGAATGTTAGTGTAACACGATCGCCCAACTTCATTGTGTTGGTGATAAATGATAGCCAGAAACCCGATTGCTTCTCAAGGGTGATCGCCATCAATTCAAACCAGCTTCTGCAAGCACCAGATGCAAATCCTCACTCAAACTGAGTTGTATTGCCCACTCTTGCAGATAGTTGAGATCGAGCAATTCTCCTTGAACCTTGAGAATGCCCAAAACATCCCGCCACTGCTTTTCCGATTGACTTTGTTGTTGCCATTGCAGCTTGCTTAAAATTGTATCTTCGGGACTGGCATAATACAAAATCCGTCCTTCCTCCATGGATACTGCCTGTCGTCGTTCGAGTTGCATTTGGTCAAAAGGCGTTGTCCCCAACAAAATCAAATCCCCTCTGGCAATTGTCGCCATGTGAATGACTTGCAGGATATTGAGCCGTCCGTTGTTCACATCTTCTATACCCGCGACGTAAAATCCAGATTCCTCCAGGGAGGCGATCGCTTCATCAAGTCGATCGCGCTGCATGGATACCACCACATCTAAATCGCGAGTGGTGCGGGGTTCGCCATACAAAATTGCCGCCGATCCACGGGCAATGAAATACTCGATTTGTAGGGATTCAAACAGGTTGTGCAACAAAAAGGCGATTTCTAATGGGTCTTGAATCCACATTTTTTCGTTGTTTCCCGGTACAAACGCGCTTGGATAATCATCTTGCAACCATGCTCTGGCTATTTTCTCCGCCAAGGCTTGACCCGTCAAGTGAGGGAAGCGCCGTTTGATACTTTGCAACGATAATTGTCGGGTTCGCTTCATCAAATCCCGCGCCATCCCATATCGCTGCAAGGGCGATCGCGATAAAACTCCGTTTCGCTGGCGCGATCGCAGCAGCAAAAATTCCAACCGATCCGCTTCGGCGATCGTATCTCTTGCTTGGGGGCGATATCCTGGTTGTCCGGTGACTCTATGAACAGAATGACTCACTGAATTATCCATTAAATAAGACTTACCCAAAGTTACCCACAAATGGACATCGATCTTCTAGCACAATCATCTGCTCATTCTACATCCCATGAAGCGCCATAACTAAAGCAGCAATTGTCCCGGAAACACAGATTTTTCCGCGAAAAATAGTATCCATTACTTCATTAATGGGAATAAATACTAACTCGATTTCTTCTGTGATATCCAAGTGTTGCTCGCCAACCTGATGAATATTTTGGGCTAAAAAGACATGAATCCCATTGGTATCTTTGGGGGGATTATCATACAGAACGCCTAAAAATTTCCAATCTTGACTCTGATAACCGGTTTCTTCTTCAAATTCTCGCCTAGCGGCAACTTCTGCTGATTCTTCTGGGGGATGAAAATGGCCGGCTGGTAATTCCAATAATACTTTTTGTACCCCATGGCGATATTGACGGACAAATAAAATTGTTCCTTCTGGGGTAATAGGAACAATCATGGCGACTTCTGGACGAATACTGACAAAGTAATCATCAATAATGGTTTGGTTAGGCAATTGGACGGTATCTTGGCGCACCTGACACCAAGGATGGTCAAAGGCTAGATGGGAGTGCAAGAGTTTCCAGCGTTTTGGCAAGGTCATGGGAGGGGGATGGGGGGATGGGGAGATGGGGAGGATGAAATGATATAAGTTATTATTGTTCACACCACCGAGCAGCTCTGTAGACCGTGAACCTAGATCTGATTTTAGTCTTCTTTGTGGGCATGATTCCACCAACTTTGTCCTTATGGATGATGCGTAAAGTGGAACTCCAGTGTCAACAGCGTCATGAACGCATTTTACGAGCCTATCGTAATAGACCCTTACAATCTCCACGGGAACGCTTATTGAATTATAGGCCCTCTTCCTTCACCCCTGGAATGGGGATAGATACAATTATTGGCGATATTACTTGCCAATATAACGCGCGATCGCCCTATCTGAGATGTGCCATTAATCCCCATGGCCCTTGTGAAGAGTGTTCCCACTATCAACCGACCCAAGAGGATACAGGGTTTCGAGGCACAAAATCTTGAACAAAGATAGAGTGTTCTCTATATTGCCCCAACTGCCACAACCGGTTTGGATTTTAGCGGCGGGTCGTCTCTTATCCCAAATTGGCATCGGATTTACCCTATTTTATGCTCCCATTTTTTTCGTTAATCAAGTGGGACTCTCGGCGACTCAAGTCGGTTTGGGATTAGGAAGTAGTGCTTTTTCTGGCATTCTCGGACGGTTTCTAGCAGGTAACTTTACGGATTCTCCCCAATGGGGTCGCCGCCGTACCTTATTGTTGTCGGCTCTGGTTTCGGCTTTTGCAGATGTAATTTTGGCTCTAATTGTCGATTTTCCAACCCTGGTTTTGGGAAATCTGTTGATGGGTTTGGGGATTGGACTCTATTGGCCGGCAACGGAGACCGTGGTGGCCGATGTAACTCAGCTAGATCAACGAAATGAAGCCTTTGCTCTAGCACGATTAGCTGATAATTTAGGACTCGGATGTGGGGTACTGTTGGGGGGCTTGTTAATTGAAGCCGGGGTGAATTTTCGCTGGCTGTTTGTGATGGATGGTATATCGTTTTTACTATTCTTTGCTCTGATTTATACCGCGATTGACGAAACCCGACCCCAAAACCACAAGCCCCGACCCCAGCACGGTTCTAATTGGGGGGTAGCTTTGGGCGATCGCCAGTTACAAAAGTTTGTAATCGTTAATCTTCTCTTTACCACCTATCTCTCGCAACAGCAAAGCACATTGCCCCTCTATTTGAGCAATTTTCTAGCCTCTGGAGGGTTTTCTCCTGCCATCATTAGCAGCTTATTTACCGGACAAATTGCTTTTTTAGCCCTCTGTCAACTCCCCATCGCTCGCCGTTTAAATCGTTGGAGTCGTTCGCAAAGTTTAATGCTATCCCTATCAGTTTGGAGCGCAAGTTTTGTTTTAGTCTGGATCGCTGGTGGAGTCAATCAAGAAGCTCTATTTTTGGCTATCAGTGCATTAGTCGGGATGGCAGTTGCCACAGCCATCTATACCCCATCCGCTTCTGCTCTCGTGGTGGATTTAGCTCCAGAAGACTTACGGGGAACCTATTTAGCCATTAATGCTCAATGTTGGGCTATTGGCTATCTGATCGGCCCCCCTTTGGGAGGATGGGTATTAGACCAGTCTAGAATCATTATCGATGGGTTTTGGCTGGCGATCGCCTTCAGCACCCTCCTTGGTATCCAGATTTTGCGATCGCTTGAGGGCACTTCGCGCTAGGGAATGGGGAATGGGGAATAGGGAATAGGCAACCAGCAATCTCCATTTCCCCTCATACCCCCACCTACTTCGCCAGCACACCATGGAGGAAGATATCTGCCATCCCTTCAGCCATTTCGCGCATGGACTGGGGAGAAGCATCTGGTTCAATAATCGTTGTATCGCTAAATCCGGCAATCACAAACATGCCCAAAAACACCTGAGCGACAATTTTAGGATTCATCTGGCGATAAACCCCCCGATCCATTGCCGTTTGAAAAAATGCTTCTGCCACATCCGTCATTTTATCGATTACATCGGCTTGAATGCGATCGCGCAATTCCGGATGAAACTGAGCCTCCATAAAACAGACTCTCATGCGATCGGCATTGCGATGCAAACTCATCATTCGCCGTCGCATCACTTGGGCAATATCCCGATAACTGCCCATTTCACTTAACTCCGTGAGCAAATCCGTTAAAATATCAATCCAGCCTTGAGTCGCAATTTCCAACAAAATTGCCTTCTTATTACTGAAATGCCGAAATAACGTTCCTTCCGCCACCCCCGCCGCTTGAGCCAAATCCCGTGTTGTTGTGCCATCATATCCTTTGCGAGCAAATAGATGTTGGGCTGCTGCCAGAATACGAGTTCGGGTTTGGGCTTCTGGTTTAGGGGTTGAAGTTGCTATAGTCATCTTCTTAAAGTCAGGTTAATATAACTCTCTTATCCTGTTGTATGGTGATTCAGGATCACTTAGAGCAATTAATCCGTAAAACTTCACACAACCTTACAAAAGTTCTCTAAGATCGCTTAAATCCGTTAAGAGTCCTCCAAAATCCATTCGGAAGAGCGATCGCCCAAATCCAAGATCAACGTCAAGGCCTTACCCAAACGGGGGCGATCGCTGGTCTGTTCAATATAAGACCGCAATTGCTCCGTAGCGCCCCAGTCTTGAAGATACAAGGCGATACGGCTCAGATGGGCGAGATATTCATCCGGAGACCAAGGGAAAGACGCTTGTTCCAAATATTTCCACATAATTTGTACCAAGATTTTCCCCTGGCTTCTACGGATTTGTATATCGTAAGAACGTCCCCACTTGTTCCGTAACAATTGATGTAACTCTTCTCCGGTCATTTTTCTGCTCCCGATCCTCAAAGGACAAATTCTTCAAAACTCACCGCTAAGGGGTGTTAAAAAATGTAATAATGCTCTCATACAAAGTGTAAACTGAGGATTGGCCAAAATTTAAGTGGTCATCTTTAGAGTAGGGGTACTACCTCCTACAAACACTAAAGAGAAAGTGAATCAATTAACAAAACAACTGATGACTCAAGCTTCTGGATCGGCGGATGTCCCCAATATGGGACGACGGCAATTTATGAACCTCTTAACCTTTGGTTCCGCAACCGGAGTCGCTCTAGGCGCTCTTTATCCGGTTGTCAACTATTTTATTCCTCCTTCTAGTGGTGGTGCTGGCGGCGGGACAACCGCTAAGGACGCGGCTGGTAATGATGTGGTAGCTAGCGAATATTTAGCCAGTCATCCCGCAGGCGATCGCTCCCTCGTCCAAGGACTCAAAGGAGACCCCACCTATTTAGTCGTTCAACAAGATAAAACCTTAGCCAGCTATGGACTCAACGCAGTGTGTACCCATTTGGGTTGCGTTGTGCCTTGGAATGCAAGTGAAAACAAGTTTATCTGTCCTTGTCATGGTTCCCAGTATAATGCGGAAGGTAAAGTGGTTCGCGGCCCCGCACCCTTATCTCTAGCTTTAGCTCATGCTGATGTCACTGACGATAAAGTGATTCTGAGCAACTGGGAAGAAACAGACTTCCGCACCAATGAAGATCCCTGGTGGACATAACTCTCCTCTTCCATTTCCATAAGCGCTGAATTTATAAAGTTTACATCCTGTTCATAACTGATGAAATACTGTTCTGTCTTAACAACCTGGCGCAGGTTGGTTCTAGTGGCGATCGCCGCAATCTCTATCTTTGCCGCCTCCGATCTCATTAACCCCCAACCCGCAGCAGCCTACCCCTTTTGGGCCCAAGAAACCGCTCCTATCACTCCCCGTGAAGCCACCGGCCGCATTGTCTGCGCCAACTGCCACCTGGGAGCCAAACCCACCGAAGTCGAAGTTCCCCACTCCGTCCTCCCTGACACCGTATTCAAAGCCGTCGTTAACATTCCCTACGACACCAGCGTACAGCAAGTGTTAGGCGATGGTAGTCCTGGTGGTCTCAATGTCGGTGCCGTCTTAATGCTCCCCGAAGGATTTAAGATTGCGCCCGAAGATCGCCTCTCTGAAGAACTCAAAGAAGAAACCGAAGGCGTTTATTATCAAACTTACACCGCAGACCAAGAAAACGTCATTCTGGTTGGACCTCTTCCCGGTGACGACCATCAAGAAATTGTCTTCCCCGTTCTCTCTCCTGACCCCAAAACCGACAAATCCATTAACTATGGTAAATATGCCATTCACGTCGGTGGAAACCGAGGTCGCGGTCAAGTCTATCCCACTGGAGACAATACCAACAATACCGTTTCTTCCGCTTCCGTAGCTGGAACGATCTCCAGCATTAGTGAACTTGAATATGGCGGCTATGAAGTCACCATTCAACCGGCTGATGCAGATGCTGTCGTCACCAGTATTCCGGCTGGCCCTGAATTAATCGTTTCTGAAGGCGACGAAGTAGAAGCCGGACAAGCTTTAACCAACAATCCCAATGTGGGTGGTTTTGGTCAAATTGATACGGAAATCGTTCTCCAAGATGCTACTCGTATTCAAGGTATGATTGCCTTCTTAGTGCTGATTATGATCACTCAAATCTTCCTCGTTCTGAAGAAGAAACAATTCGAGAAAGTCCAAGCAGCCGAAATGAATTTCTAAATCCTAAATCTTGGGATGATTGGGCAAGACAGAAACCGGGTTTCTTGAAGAAATCCGGTTTCTTAATTCCCTATTCCCCATTCCCTAGCACGCAGCGCTATATGACATGGGATAGACAAAACTCGATCGCCTCCTCAATATCCTCAGTTTGTTGGGGATAGCTCATTTTCGGTCGAGTGATCGTAATTAATGGAATTCCCAAACGATCGCACAGTTGACGCTTGATGGCTTCTCCTCCTGCATTTCCTGATGCTTTGGTCACTACCAGGGAAATCTGCCAATGTTGCCATAGGGCTAACTCTAGAGCTTCAGGAATTGGAGGACGGATGGCAATCAGGCGATCGCTCGTAAATCCCGCTTCCTGAGCAATCTGAATTGACTTAGCAGAAGGGAGTACTCGCGCAAACAATGTTGCCTGGTGTTGCCAAGGTTGAAATAAGGGTAAGCGTTGATATCCAACCGTTAAGAACACGCGTTGATCGCTCAAATAGTCCCCACTCACCAGGGTGGCAAAACTGTCTAAGGTCACGATCTGACTAGAGCCAGAATCATCAGTTACAGGAGGGCGCTCATAGCGCAAATAGGGGATTTGAGAGCATTCTGAAAAGGCGATCGCCAGTTGGGAAATTTTCACCGCCCAAGGATGACTCGTATCTAAAATAACGCTAATATCATGAGATCGAGTGAATTCATCTAAACTCGATCCCTTTAACTTCCCTACCCATACCGTTAACCCAGGATAAGTGGCATAAAGCGATCTTGCTGGCTCAGTCGTTACCGTTACTACACACTCCACACCTCTCTTCACCAACCCTTGAGCCAACAGGCGACTTTCTGAAGTCCCCCCAATCAACCAAACTGTACTCATTTTACGGCGATCGCTTCACGGATACTGGACAACATAGAGATGGAACAACTCACCCTCTCTTTTTTTAACTACCTTTGCTCCCACGGCACGGATTGCTTTTTCCCACTCCTGTAAAGGCTCTAGAGCCACTTCCGCCCCCAAATACGTCTCTAGAATGGCCCAATTTTCTGCCAATTCTACCTCTGGGTTTAGCACATCAAACACGAGCATTCCCCCAGGTTTCAGTACCGACTTTACAGCACCCATGACCTGTTGCCAATAGTCCACAGAAAAATAACAACTCCATCCCGTGGCGATCGCCAAATCAAACTGTCCTGGCTCGTAATCTAACTGGTGAGCTGGCCCCAACTTGACCCCCTTAAACAACTTAGAATTTAACTGCGGGCCGCGAGAATTTAGGGCATCGGAAGCCTCCTTACTAATCTCCTGACCGTAAAAAAAGGCATCCCATTCTCGCCAAGGATAAATCAGAAAACTCACCCCACAGCCAATATCTAGGCACTTTTGCCCCTTTTTCGGCTTACACACCTGCCAAAACTCAGACGTAATCTTCGGGGTTAACTCCCCACTCATCCATTGCCGAAAAATCGGCATCTCTTCCACTTCTGGCGGAACTTCAAAGGCATCTCCCCGGTATTGGCGGTTAAACCGAAGTGCCACCGCCGCTAGTTGCTCCTCCAGAGCCTCTGTAGAGAAATTTTGTAGTCCAAAACCTGAAGCATTACTTAAGCGTGTCATATCTGAATAGAGATGGGGGGATAGGGGGATAGGGGGATGGGGAAAGAACCCATTACCCATCATTATTAACGATTAATTGTTCATTATTTCAAGGCCTTTCTAAAATTGCGGCGATAGGAGCCATTAAACACCAACACCGGCCAACCCAAGGAGAGAAGAACCTTATTCATCAATCCTGGTGTAAAATTTGTCCGAGAATAGCCTTTCCAAAACTTCCAAACTCCGATCGCATAGCCGATGAGTCCCAAAACAATCAATAGCTTCATCTGGTTATCGCTCCTAATTCAGTACATTCAGTCAGTATCCATTTAGGATCGTGAGAGTATGGTACAGTTTTAGCAAAATTGTAATAAGTGTTGATCGTCACTACTATTAAGTTTAGTGAATTCATCCATGACTTGGTTTTGGTTCTGTGTTCCTCACAGCAGACTCCCTATTCCCTATTCCCTAAACCAGAGGAGCGTCTTATGAGAGCAGTGCTGATGGCAGGTGGTTCAGGAACTCGGCTAAGACCGTTAACCTGCGAGCTTCCAAAGCCGATGGTTCCTGTCCTTAACCGACCGATCGCCGAGCATATTGTCCGCCTACTCAAACACCATCACATTCGCGAAGTAATTACGACACTCTATTACTTACCTGATGTGATGCGCAGTCACTTCCAAGATGGGCGGGAGTTTGGTATCCAAATGACCTATGCAGTTGAGGAAGAGCAACCCCTAGGAACTGCTGGGTGTGTCAAGAATGTATCTGAGTTGCTAGGGTCAACCTTCCTAGTCATCAGTGGCGATTGTATCACGGACTTCGATTTAAGTGCGGCGATCGCCTTTCACTATCAAAAAAAGTCGATCGCCACTCTAGTCTTAACCCGTGTTCCCAATCCCCTAGAATTTGGAGTGGTGATTACTGGGCCTGATGGTCGAATTCAACGCTTTCTAGAAAAACCCTCAAGTAGTGAAGTTTTTTCAGATACCGTAAATACGGGAATTTATATCTTAGAACCCGAAGTCCTAAACTATTTATCCCCCAAAGAAGAAGCGGATTTTTCTAAAGATTTATTTCCCTTTCTACTCGCCCAAAGAAAACCTCTTTATGGCTACATTGCCGAGGGGTATTGGTGTGATGTTGGCCATCTTGATGCTTATCGGGAAAGCCAATATAGCGCTTTAGCTCAACGAGTGAACTTAGAAGTATCTTATCCCAATCGATCGCCAAGTTTATGGATTGGGCACAATACTTATATCGATCCCACGGTGAATATAGAACCCCCCGTGCTCATTGGCCATAACTGCCGTATTGGTAGCCATGTACATATCGAACCGGGAACCATTATTGGTGATAATGTCACCATTGGCTCCTACGCCACGTTAAAACGGCCAATCATTTGGAACGGGGCTATTATCGGTGATGAAAGCCATCTGAGAGCTTGTGTCGTGGGTCGAGGAACCCGGATCGACCGTCGTGCCCATATCTTAGAAGGGGCGATCGTCGGTTCCCTGTCTACAGTAGGAGAAGAAGCACGGGTTTCTCCTCAAGTACGGGTTTGGCCGAACAAAAGAATTGAAGCTGGAGCGATCTTAAATCTGAATTTGATTTGGGGTAATGTCGGCCATCGTAACCTATTTGGACAGCGGGGAGTATCGGGTTTAGCCAATATTGACATTACGCCAGAATTAGCGGTCAAACTGGGAGCTGCCTATGGTTCAATCTTGTCGCCAGGGTCTGAAGTCACGGTATCTCGCGATCAGCGCAGTATTTCCCGCATGGTGACCCGCTCTTTAGTGGCAGGATTGATGTCAGTGGGCGTAGACGTGCAAAACCTGGAAAATAAGGCAATTCCCATTGTTCGCACTGTGATTCCCACCCTAGGAGTAGAAGGGGGAATTCATGTGCGTTTGCACCCAGAGCGGGGGAGTTCCATCCTGATTGAATTTCTCAATCATAAGGGTATCAATATTTCTAAATCCAAGGAAAAGAAAATTGAAGGCTGTTTCTTTAAGGAGGATATGCGGCGATCGCTCCTTTATGAAGTGGGCAATGTCACTTATACCTCGGAGACATTGCAAATTTATATGGAAGCCTTTGAGAAACACCTCAATTTAGAGGCGATCGAAACCGTTTCCTCCAAAGTGGTGATTGACTATGCTTTTGCCGTCAGCGGCGCAGTTTTACCCCAACTGCTGGCTAAATTTGGCTGTGATGCAGTGGTTCTCAATGCCAGCTTAAACCCCAAACCCCTCTCCCTGGACGACCAAGAAGGGCTACTCAATCAATTAGGCCGAGTTGTGGGGGCACTGGAAGCGACTATGGGGGTACAAGTATCCTCAAATGGGGAAAAATTTGTCTTAATTGATGAAACGGGAACAGCGATCCGAGGGGAAATCCTCACCGCTTTGATGATGCAAATGATCTTAACTGCTCATCCCAGGGGAACGGTGGTCGTTCCGATCCATGCTTCGAGTGCGGTGGAAGAAATCGCCCGTCGTCATGAAGGCCGGGTGATTCGCACCAAGTCAAATCCAGCCGCTTTAATGGAAGCATGTCATGCTAATCCTAATGTGGTCTTAGGGGGAAGTGGGGATATGGGCTTTATCTTTCCCCAACTCCATCCCGGTTTTGATGCCATGTTTGCGACAGCCAAGTTGATGGAGATGTTGAAATTACAGGATATTTCTTTGGGCACGATGCGCTCGAAACTGCCCACCATTGCCCATCAGATGACAACTCTTCGCTGTCCTTGGACGGCGAAGGGGGCAGTAATGCGCTATTTGGTGGAAACCCATCCTTCAGAGCAGTTGCAATTGGTGGATGGCGTAAAAATCATCTCCCCCGATGGTCACCATTGGGTACTCATTTTGCCAGATGCGGGGGAAGCAATGATTGATATTGTGGCTGATGGTTGCGATCCAGAGATTGTGGAGAGCTTACTGAAAGATTATTGCGATCGCGTCCACAGTTTTATTGAAGCTCATCAAAGATTTGATGACTAGGGCATAGGGAATATAGCAGTGAAAGAGTTGATTAGGACAGTGAGGTTATGGTTTGAGGTAATAGGCACGAATCGCAATAGAAAATGTCCTAACTCTCCCTTTCTCTGCTATAGGTTGTGGTACGACCTGGTTTTGTCTTCTTGCCGTAAACTTGGAGAAAGTTTCTGTTTCTGCACTCCTCCACTCCCCCATTCCCCTACGGAGAGTACAAAGCGCCATCAATGCTCAACACTCACCTGGCCGAGTTACTTTAATAACCGATAACGCTCTAGTAGGGTTTCTAGCGTTTTCGGCAGAATGTCCTTTAAATCTTGTGCTGATTGAAAGGATAGACGGTTTTGGGGAGACACATCAAAGGGAAATTGTCCCGGAAACTCCGATCGCTCCATTTGCGCGAGTAAGATTTGTTCGGGTCGTTTGATCGAGAGAGCATATCCCATTTCCACACAGACATAGGGACTGGGGAGCAGATGGGTTACCTCTTCGGTTTCTACTTGAGTCACTGGAGTCCCATCAGCAATGAAGAGCAAGCTTTTACGAATGCGACGCATCAAAGGATTATTGAGACGAATGGGGGCTTGATTAGGACGATGGGAGGATTCTAGCGTTAGGGTTAGACGCGATCGCCGATTTAAATCAGCGATCGTCTCTTCTAATGCTTCCTTGAGGATCTGACTCGACTCTCCCTCTTCCTGCTGATAGCAGAAGAAGACCATCGGATCGAGATGGGCCATCACTTCCTGTTTGGTAAAGTAAATTTCATGACTGGTTAAGTCAATATTGGAGATGGCATAGCCTCCACTGCCTTCAATATAAAACTCAATGGTTTCCCCTTGTAAATATCGTTGAAACCAAATGGATTTCTTGATTTCTTCGCTATCTTCGAGAAAATCAGCCCGCAGAGCAGACTTGAGCAAACTTTGCTTGCTCAACCGCATGTCTGGGGGTCGTTTTTCTAATTCTGGAATCGGTTCGTATTCTTGGAGATACCAAGCCTTAAGCGCAATAATGGCCATAAGCTTTCAGAAGGGAGAATTCTACCTATCGATTGTAGCGGATTGAGGAATTCCCCTGCTTATTTTTTTGATCGGATTACTTTTAAAAGCACAACTACACCCGAATAGTTCCCTGAAGCCTTCCTTGCTTAGATTAAGTCTATCTGGAGGAGAATGGGTTAACTTAAAACTAACTTAACTCCACTTTTTGACTCCCAGTTTTCTCACTTTAAGGAAAGACCAGCCACCGATTGGGTGCAGCTTGTACTTGGAGAGACAGATGATAGTGAAACAGCGTTTTACCTCTCAAACTAATAGAAATAGACTGTTTGATCTGCCGAATGAAGCTTTTTCTTAGCTCCATATTTTCAATATAGAGGATAGTCTAATTCCAATCAAGAAATTGAGATTAAACTTAACAATTAATGAGTTTACTCCTCTCATTTTGGCAAGTTAATGAGTAAATCTACTTTGATCGATTATGCAATTATAGCGATTCTCTTTTGTCTGGAATACCATTCTACAATTCCCTGACTAGATAGCAATTTTTCTTAATGTTATGCTTATACGAGAGCCGATATCAGGCTCTTTGAGGATTCCATGAAGCCAGTCGGCTTGAACCTCATTAGACATATACAGTAAATCACCACTGTCTAAGCGATAACTCTGTTGAATCATTCGGTCTTCCTTGAGTTTGTATGTAATGTTTCGACTCGATCCCAGCGAAAGAATGGCCACCCCAGTGCCTGGAGCTAGTTTCTGGGCAGTATCAGAGTGAAAACCCATGGAGGAATTACCATCTGGGTAGAAATTGAGCAAACAGTTATTGGGGGTAAATCCAAGTACATCCGAAACCGCCGCGCACACAGGTTCTAGTTCAGGATGCATTTGAGTTTCTGGATAGGTCATCTGTGAATAGTTGTAGGAGACTCCAAAGCTGGCTGTTTTCCGAGTCTTCATCCTTTCATCCCACACTACAGTGTCACGAAGCTTTGAGAATAAGTCTTCGTGATTGAGCCAGAACATTCTTCGCAACTCTAGGTTAGGTGAACTGATCTTCATATCTTGAGTCGTGTAGGTTGGGTTGAGGACTGTTGCAACAATTACCGATATGTTTAGGCTTCACTATCGTTCAACCCAACCTACACTCATTGACCATGCCAGTCTATTTTAACCCCAGGAGTCTAGATCTAAGGCTTTCGAGCCACCTTGTTGCAGTTGGATCAGGACTTGACCAAGTTGATACCAAACTAAGCCACTAACGAACAGGGTAACGGGGAGAGAGATTAAATAGGCGATCGCCGTGGGAAAGCCAAATACCGCCAACCCCGAAGACAAAAATACACAAGCACCGGCAAAAATTCCCGTAAATGGAAACAACAGTTTTGGCCCCTGTAGCCGGGTGATATCATACTTAGAAGATTGGGATGACCAGAGTTTTGCTGATTCAGTCAACGTCGCATAAAATGCAGCTCCTGACGTTAAGCTAACCAGTAAACCAATTATTAATAAAGCGTAAGGGGGTTGTGCAGTATAGTACACGAATGCTACTCCTGGGTGGAATTGAGATAAAAGGTGTTCCTAGGGAGTATACAGTGCTTCGCGCTCTCCGTGGGGGAATGGGCGATAGAGGGGTTAATCCATGAAACAGCCCTGCTTAAAAAGCAGGGGGTTTTCATGCGTCATTTATTGGGTGAAAGCTGCTACAGAAGGGAGTAGTAGAGCCGCTCGCTCTCTAGAAAAATCAGCGAGCGCTCCCCAAGCGGCATCGAGTAAGCGACTAGGCTGGATATCATCCTGAATTAAATGCCACAGTCGTTCCACTTCCTCGGTGTGTAAGCGGTCATTTTCCGTCAGGGCTAAGACAATTTGATGGCGTAAATATTGTCCCTCTTCTGAAAGGAGATATTGTAAACCCAATTGAGCGGTAGGCATTAAATCAAAGCCACTATCGGAGCGGGCGATCGCAATCATATTCTCTAAGCGATCCCACCGGAACTTACCGTCTTTAATCAAGACCTCTAACAAGCGTCGTCTTAAACTGGGGGTTTCACCAGTTAGTAACCGTTGAGCCACATAGGGATAAGCAATTTCCACAATTCTAAAATCAGGATTAATGCTCAAGGCTAATCCTTCCTGAGTCACCAGCGATCGGATAATTAAGGCAAACTTAGCCGGAACTCGGAAGGGATACTCGTACATCACTTCCGAGAACTTATCCGTAATCGTCTTAAAATTAAAATCCCGAACACTTTCACCCATGATATCCCCAAATACCGCTTCCAGGGCAGGGATAATCGGGTAAATATCAGTATCCGGAGTCAGAAAACCGAGCTTAACAAAGTCTTCAGCTAATTCCGTATAATCCTTATTAATCAGATGCACCACGGCATCCACTAATGTTTCTTTAGCTGTCTGATCTAACTGATCCATCATGCCAAAATCAATATAGCCCATTTGTGCCCCAATGCCTGAAGGATCGGATAGGGCAAATAGATTCCCTGGATGGGGGTCAGCATGGAAAAAACCGAACTCTAGTAATTGTTGCAGGCCTGTGGTTACCCCAATACGGATAATTTTATCGGCATCTAAACCGGCTTCTTGAATTGCCTCAGTATTGGTGAGTTTATAGCCATTAATCCACTCTAGGGTGAGGACTTTCTTGGCGCAATAATCCCAATAAATTTGCGGAACTCTAACTTGGGGATTATAGCGAAAGTTTTCCGCAAACTTTTCGGCATTTTTCCCTTCATTAATATAGTCAATTTCTTCAAAAAGTTTTATGCCAAATTCCTCTACAATTAGAGTCAGGTCATGACCTAAATTAAGAGGGAGAATGGGTGAAATCCAACGGGCTGCCCATCGCATCAGGTATAAATCGAGGGTGAGAATGGGGATTAGATTGGGTCGTTGGACTTTGATGGCGACTTCTTCTCCACTGTGAAGCCGTCCTCGGTAGACTTGGCCTAAACTGGCAGCAGCGACGGGATGGGGAGAAATATCCAGGTACATTTGGGAGATCGAACCTCCCAATTCTCTCTCGATGATGTCAAAGGCGGTTTGATTCGGAAAGGGAGGCAGGCGATCTTGAAGTTTAGTTAACTCTTCGAGAAAGTCTTTACGAATCAGATCGGGACGGGTAGAGAGCGCTTGACCGACTTTGATATAGGTTGGCCCTAGGTGAGTGAGTAATTCCCTCAACTCGGTGGCGCGTTTGGGCCGATTTTGCTCGACTTGGTTCCTGAATTGATCCGACTTCAGGGAGAAGATAAATCCTAAAAAAGCCCCGATTAAAGTCACAATTCGATAGAGACTTTGCCAGGGGCGGAATTTATAGTAGCTGGCGATCGCCTGGGGGTCGTATCTCCTGAGCTGCTCAAGTGGATGTTGCTTCACGCTAGCTGATGCCTCTTGATAATCACAATTTTGACTATTCAACGTTTAGATTTCTATCTGCTATCGATAGATTTTATTAAATGTTGACCATTGACCTATCCAAATTTTAGGATTTTGAGCAAGTTTATTTACTCTTGTCCTAATTCTATTTTTCTAGGTTGGATCATACTTTTTATCTTTTTCTTAACTATAGTACAAAAAACTTCAAACTATCTTATGTTTTTGTTAAGGAATGTAAAGAGGATGCCAGAGGCTTCCCCATAGCCAACTCTCCCTACAAAATGTTTTTTAGGCAATCGACCACCCGTTTTTGCTGTTCTAACGTTAATTCGGGGAACATGGGCAAAGATAAAACTTCTTGGCTCAGTTGCTCGGAGATCGCCAATTGATGGGGCTGATATCCTAAATCCTGATAAACCGGTTGCAGATGTAAAGGCAGAGGATAATAGACCGATGCGATCACCCCTTGCTCCCGTAAACGCAATTGAATGCGATTGCGATAGTCTGAATCTAGCTCTTGTCGGTCCTTAATCCGAATCGTGTATTGATTCCAAACTGACTCCCCACCCTCGATTTCTTGGGGCAGTACAATCCCTGAAACTGATGCCAATAATTCATGATAACGATAGGCAACTTCCCTACGGTGCTGATTCCATTGGGGCAGATACTTAAGCTTAATTTTTAAGATTGCTGCTTGTATTGCATCTAAACGGGAATTTACCCCGGTCACCTCATAAACATAGCCACTGCGCCGCCCATGATCGCGCAATAGATGCACCCGATCGGCGATCGCCAAATCCTGAGTCGTCAGCGCTCCGCCATCCCCGCAAGCGGCTAAATTCTTAGTCGGGTAAAAGCTAAAACAGCCGATATCCCCCCAACTGCCCACGGGAGAACCCGCCCAGGTTGCGCCAGCAGCTTGGGCACAATCTTCAATGACCTTAAGATTATGAGTTTTGGCGATCGCCATCAACCGAGTCATATTCACAGGTCGGCCAAACAAATGTACGGGAATAATGACCTTAGTGTTCTCAGTAATCGCTGCCTCTACTTGGGACAGATCCAGATTAAACGACTCCTCCTCTACATCGACAAATACGGGAGTAGCCCCCACCATGGCGATCGTTTCGGCTGTGGCAATAAACGTAAACGGGGTCGTAATCACCTCATCTCCGGGCCCGACTCCCACTGCTCGCAGGGCTAAATACAAAGCATCCGTCCCCGAATTACAAGCCACACAGCAATTTACACCCACAGCTTGGGCCAACTGTTTTTCAAAGGACTCCACCACAGGGCCACCAATGTAGCGACCCGAAGGCAAAAGTTCTAGTACCGCTGCTTCCACCTCCGAGGCGATCGCTTGGTATTGCTGGGTTAAATCAACAGGGGGAATGTTGTTCACTCGCTTACACCACAGTTTGTCATCTTTACTTGAGATTCAATCTTATGTCGGTTTATCCTACCAGCAAATCTCTAGGGAATAGGGAAAACCGATTGCCAAGTTCCTAGGTAACCCAGTATCCTTCTTATGGAGTCTCTGCTTGAGCCAGGACATTTTTGATCTGGGATTGTGGATTGAACTGAGGAACTATGCCAACTTTGCGGAAATTTATTGGTGTGAGTGCGGGCGCTGCGATCGCCGTGATAAATCCTAGCGTCAATGCTGTGGTTTTCGCTAGCGATCTGCTCTTAGAAACGAGTCAACCTGAACCATCTTTTGAACCCCAGACCTCTCTGGAGAAGCAACAACCCGTCTCGTCACAACCTCCCCTAGAGGGAGAAGCAAAATCTACAGAAGATGAGGTCACAGGAGAGGAAACTCCCTTAACGCCATCTGAACCTTCTCCCGCTTCAGTATTGAGCAACCCAGAAGCTCCCTCAATTGGTGATAATGCGACCTGGCACGATCGCCAGACGGTAGCTGATTCTCAACTAGAGGAAACCCTAAACCTTCTAGTTGACGAGCATTCCCAACAGCTCTCAGCAGAAGATAAGGCTTGGGTGAGTCGCCTACAAACGGCGTTAAGCTCCGATCCAACCCAAAATCCACTCCCAGAAACCTTAGTTTCTCCCCATGTTGCCCAAAGTCCGGAACTTGCGCCCCTCTATCTCGATCCGAGTCCGAACCCTCTATTATTTCCCACCGATCCGTCAGAAGTAGCTATTGAAGGGACTCAACCCTTAACGTTGAAACAGGCGATTGATTTAGCGCGGCGCAATAATATTGAGCTGCAACAAAGCAAGCTACAGTTAGAGCGATCTCAAGCTCAACTCAGACAAGCCTTAGCGGCTAACTTACCCACCTTAACCTTTCAGTCTAGCCTACAACGCTCTCAAACCGCAAATAATGAAATTAGTGCCCGTAATACAACAAACACTGTCCTGAGCAATCGAGATTCTCCGACTAACTCGTTAACGGGGACGGTAGAAGTGCGCTATAACCTGCTGACCTCTGGCTTACGTTCAGCCAACATTACAGCCGCGGAAAAGCAAGTTCAATTTAATGCGCTTCAAGTCGAAGTGATTGAGGAACAAATCCGCCTTAATGTAGCGCAACAGTATTATCAGTTACAAGCTTCGGCTGAACAATTACGGATTCGTCAACAGGCTCTCGTACAGGCCGAGCGCAGTTTACGAGATGCCCAGGCCTTAGAAACGGCAGGTGTGGGGACTCGGTTTGCTGTGTTGCAAGCTCAAGTGCAAGTTGCAAACGAACAGCAACGACTGACTGAGGCGATCGCTAGTTTAAGAACGGCTCGGCGCACCCTAGCCCAAATCTTGAATCTGCCCCAAACCCTGGATGTATCTGCTGCCGATCCGGTGGAAATCATCGGTCGTTGGCAACTTTCCCTCGACGAGAGTATTATCCTCGCCTATAAAAATCGCGCTGAGTTAGAACAACGTTTAATCGAGCGAGAACTTAATGAAGCCCAGCGCGATGCTCGGTTAGCTGGCTTAAAGCCCCAAGTCAGTTTATTTGCGAATTACAACGCTCTCAAATTGTGGTTTGATGACCCTCGGCTCTCCCAAGGTACTGGAGATGGCTATACCCTAGGAGCGCAACTCAACTGGACACTCTACGATGGGGGACTATCAAGGGCCCAAGCTGATATTGAAGAAGCCGAAATAGAAATTGCGGAACAACAATTTGCCGATAATCGTAATCGTATCCGCTTAGAAGTTGAAGATGCCTATTTCCAATTAGTCTCTAGTTTTGACAACATCCAAACGTCTATTGTGGGTCTAGCCCAAGCAGAAGAAGCCCTACGACTGGCTAGACTCCGTTTTCAAGCTGGGGTAGGGACACAAACTGATGTCATTAGTTCGGAAACTGACCTCACTCAAGCCCAGTTTAACCAGGTGCAAGCGATTGTAGGCTATAACCTAGCTGTCGCTCGTCTACAACGAGCCATTAGTAATCTACCGGCTGCCCCTACTCTCTAGTGGACTGTTGAATAAATTTTTTGCATCAGTCAGGGAATAGGGAATAAGGAACACTATCTCTATTTTTAGCTGTTCTGCTATCTCCCCCATTCCCCTATCCTTCCGAAAAGCGATGGACAATGCTTTCTGCTTGGCCAAGCCGCTCAATGACCTGTTCTGAGTCAATTAGTCGCTTGAGAACGACTTGGCCGATGGTTTGGTTACTGGGAGCATCAGCCATGGGTTTAACCTCAACCATCAGTACAGCCTCTTCTACTCGATAAAGCCATAACGTTTGGTTATGCTCAACAATTCCCATATTGAGAGGCTCAATGTCTGGTTTTCTGCGCCAAACGACTTCATTCCAAATCCCTCCAAATTCCCAGACGCGGCCAATAATCCATCCATCTGATAAAAAAAAGTATTTTACAGACAAAGTTCGGGCACTCCACACAGATGTTCTTGATGATTCAAATAGCTTACAGTGCTTTGCGCAGTAATGGGATGATGGATAGTTTCTTTAAAAGATCTTGAATCGAATAGGACAAGCGATCGCCAAAAATCTTGGCTGACCTCTTGACAAGAGCCACATCTTTGTGTAAATTAGGAAAGTGATGCGGGTATAGCTCAGTGGTAGAGCGTCACCTTGCCAAGGTGAATGTCGCGCGTTCGAATCGCGTTACCCGCTTATAAAATTTAATAGGAAGAGTTATTAGGTTTCGTTTTTGCAGCTAAACTAGATGGATAGTAAGCTTTGATTCAATAAACAGGGTTAGAGCCAATATTCTCTTCTCGCTGAATATCGAGGAGATCCTCAATTCATCTCAAATTCAGATTACGGGTGACTTGTGCAGTCCAAAAAAGCTCAAAAAATTGATTTGACCGCCCATGATTATCCTTGTCCTTGCCGTTGTCAAGGTCGTTTGCAGCCGATTTTGCTCACGGAAGCATTTGGATGCGATCGATGTCAGAAAATTTTTGCGGTTGAGGAAAATGGCTATGTGCTACAACAGGTGTCTACCAGTTCCCCCTACAAGAAAACTTGGTACTGGACAGGGAAGCAATGGATAGCCATTCATTCAGATTTAAAGGAATATTACTTACCTGTGGGGTTGTTGGTCATTTTAGTCTTACCCATTGTATGGTTATCCTTATATTTTCTTTTAGCGCCATCAGGGTCGAGTATCATGGTGTGGGTATTCATTCCCGTGATGTTGCTCCTGTTGCTGGCACTGATGAGATGGCTGGTGTATCGACGCTCTTCTTAATTGATGTAGATGACTGATTCATGACTTCATCCAATGACCTTTTAGAGGATGTGGGTGCTTCCCATGAAGCCTCTTTAATTTTAGCGAATACGTCCAGTACCCTCCGCGATCGCGCTCTGAAGATGATGGCAGAGGTTTTGGATGACTCTCTCGATCGAGTGTTAGAGGCGAATACTTTAGATTTAGAAACCTCTCGCGAGATGGCGGTTCCAGATCTGATTTTAGAATGGCTCAAGTTAACTCCAGAGCGCATTCAAAATGTCGTTCAAATTTTACAAGGATTATCCGATTTTCCCGACCCATTACAAGAGGTCATGAATGCCTCCTATCAAGTGGAAGAGGTACAAACCTATTGCCAGCGAATGCCTTTAGGGGTGTTGGCTTTGGTGTATGAAGCGTTTCCAGAGTTAGGGGCGATCGCCGCTGGGTTAGGCTTGAAAACGGGGAATAGCTTGATTTTACGCGGGGGAAGTGAATCGTTCCAAACGAACTATGCGATCGCTGAAGCCTTACAAGTAGCCCTAGAAGAGGTGGGTTTACCGAAACATTCATTAATCTTGTTATCCTCAGAACAGGGCGCTCCCATTCGAGATGTGATTCGGCAAGATCGATATATTAATCTTATTATCCCCTATGGTCGGCCGTCATTGGTGGAACAGGTGGTGCGACAGGCAACTGTACCCGTCTTGCGATCGGCTATGGGGAATTGTTATTTATACTGGGGAAATTCCGGTAGCTTAGAAACGGTTCGTCATGTAATTATTGATTCCCACGCCAGCGAACCCGATCCAGTGAATGCGATTGAGAAAGTATTAATTGAACAAGGTCAAAGTTCCTCAGCCATCGCTTCTTTATGGAAATCTTTGAAGGAAAAAGGGTTTGAGTTGCGAGGCGATCCAGAATTAGCGGCTCAATATGAGGAGCTGAAACCGGCAGAACCAGAAGAATGGAACCAGGCATACTTAGAAAAAGTGGTGACGTTTAAGTTGGTCGAAGATTTGGATGGGGCGATCGCCTGGATGAACACCCACAGCAGCGGCCATGCAAACTGTTTAGTTACCCAATCCTATAACGAAAGTCGTAAATTTGCCCTAGGAATTAACAGTGCTTCACTCTATATCAATGCCAGTCCCCGATTTTATCGCTATCGTACCAGAGGCAATACCGTATTTTTAGGCATGTCTAATCAAAAAGGGGTACGCCGAGGTTTGATTAATTTAGAGGCTCTCACCACAGTTAAGTACATTATTCAAGGGAATACCTAATATCTTCTTTGCCTATTCCCCTAGTCTCCAATTCGACTAAAATCCGACGGTAGGGAGAGGTAAAAATTACCCCTGAGTCTCAAATGGCTGTATCATCTACCCCGTCTGCCTTATAGCAATTTTGAGTTTCGAGGTCGCGTCGGCCCAGATAGGACAACAGTTTCAGCGATTTGGGCTTGCGTCTTGACCACCAGAAAGCTATCATAGGAGGCGAGCGTCGGAAATGTACCTTGGAAACTAAATACAGTAAGGGTCTGGAAAGCAAGCGGTTGAAATAAACATAAATCCCTATTAGGGATTGAAACAACAGGCCCATGGCACAAATGCTGCGTTTGACTACTGTTGAAATAAACATAAATCCCTATTAGGGATTGAAACGGGACATTTTCCCTTGGAACCACATTTATCACCCAGTTGAAATAAACATAAATCCCTATTAGGGATTGAAACTATCAAGGCTCAAAACCCAAGTTACTCCATTTACTGTTGAAATAAACATAAATCCCTATTAGGGATTGAAACTTTAACGATTCTGCTAAAAATGACTGCCAAGGAGTGACGTTGAAATAAACATAAATCCCTATTAGGGATTGAAACTAATATTATCTTGCGAGATCTTCCTAAAAAATTAAGTTGAAATAAACATAAATCCCTATTAGGGATTGAAACTTAGCTCGTATCCTGAGGAGAAACATCAACATCCACTAACGTTGAAATAAACATAAATCCCTATTAGGGATTGAAACTTCCCTTTAACCTTGACCCCTGTATATTGGGGGTTCGCAATGTTGAAATAAACATAAATCCCTATTAGGGATTGAAACTCCACTCTTCAGCAAGGCCTCTTAACTGCTGCATTGTTGAAATAAACATAAATCCCTATTAGGGATTGAAACTTTGCGGGATTGACGCACCAGAGAAGAAGCAGCCCATGTTGAAATAAACATAAATCCCTATTAGGGATTGAAACACGGCTCTCAATTCCCATCTCCTGCTTCTTCTCTGGTTGAAATAAACATAAATCCCTATTAGGGATTGAAACTTGATAATCGATAAAACAAAAATAAAACTAATGAAAGTTGAAATAAACATAAATCCCTATTAGGGATTGAAACTCTTATTTTCATTCCAATACCAAAGCTGCTTTTGAGTTGAAATGAACATAAATCCCTATTAGGGATTGAAACCCAAAAATGCATTTACGATGCTGGGATTCGCTCCTGTGTTGAAATGAACATAAATCCCTATTAGGGATTGAAACACGGAACAAGTAGCTGGGCTTTAATCGCGTATCGTTGAAATGAACATAAATCCCTATTAGGGATTGAAACCAGAAAAATTTTGAAGTTGCTAGAGAGGGCAAGGCAAGTTGAAATGAACATAAATCCCTATTAGGGATTGAAACTGCCATCTCACAAATACTTTCTCTCCCCATTCCACATGTTGAAATGAACATAAATCCCTATTAGGGATTAAAACCCGTTTTACCCTACGATAGAGTGTGACTATCTGTTTCTCTTTTGTAAATGGCACAAAATGAATTGGTTCCAGGCTATCGGATTCGCGCTGGATGGGTGATGGAGCGCGACGTGCTGATTAGCTTTATGCACAAAACCTATGAGGAGTTATTTCCAGGGCAGGATTTTTCCCATTTAAATCAGGCGATCGAGTTACACTTTGCTCAGACGACTCCCCTCTGGTGGGTGGAGAAAGTCGAAGATCCGCAAATTTCCGATTTCCTCTCTTCGACTCCCCGCTCTCAACCCATTGGCTGTTTATGGATGGGGAAAGCGGTGGATCAAGTGAATGGACAGCACCATACCCATATTTTTCTCCTCTATATCTTACCGGAACATCGCCGCCAGGGACTGGGATCGGCATTGATGGAGCAAGCGGAAGCTTACGCTAAAGAGCGAGGAGAGCAGCAAATTAGTCTGCAAGTCTTTTGTCAGAATACACCAGCGATCGCCTTGTACGATAAGTTAGGCTTCCAAGCGCTGTCAACTTGGATGGTGAAAAAACTCAGTTAACATGACTTTTTCGTGTCAAGGCTATGAAATTTTAGAATCCTTGATTGGACAGCAGACGCTCGCTCCAATTGTGCAACAGCTAAATACTCTGCACCTCAAACCCACTCAAGGGGGACTACGCAATCTCCACCATCACCTGAGAACGGTTTTGGATCTGGTTTATTCCCCCAAGTTGCTGCGAAAAGCTCAAGACTATTTGGGGGATTCTCCCTCGGTGGTGCGCGTCCTGTTCTTCGATAAAACTCCCAGCAATAACTGGCTGGTTCCTTGGCATCAGGATAGGGCGATCGCAGTTTCTCATAAACAGGAAATTCCAGGTTGGGGGCCATGGAGCATTAAGGGCACTATACCCCATGTTCACCCACCAGCAAATGTCCTCCATCAAATGGTCACGTTTCGCATTCATCTTGATGCTGCTGAACCTAAAAATGGCTGCTTGCGCGTGATACCAGGAAGTCATTTACAGGGAATTTTATCCGCAGCTCAAATTCAAGAAATTGTGCAAATCCAACCATCCGTTAATTGTACTGTTCAACCTGGATCGGTGATGGCGATGAAACCCCTACTTCTTCATGCTTCAAGTAAAGCCACCCATCCCACCCATCGCCGCGTGATTCAAGTTGAATATAGCAGCTATCGACTCCCTGAAGGAATCCATTGGGTTTGTCATCACTGAAATGTAGTGGATTGTTTCACCTAAAATAGGGCTTTGTTTGTAGTAAGCACGAAGAGTGCTTAAAAGCCTAGCTGGAGAGGGCTTGAGCAATCACTAAAAACGAAATCTAATGCATCAAATTAGGTGAAACAATCCAGTAGGGGCGAAAAATTTTTCACCCCTACATAGAGTAAACCTAACTTAACCAGGGACGGGTAACTTCTTCTAAATCTTGCACATCTTCCGGTTTCAAGCTCCATCCTAGAGCACCTGCATTATCTTGGGCTTGCTTGGCACTTTTCGCCCCTGGAATCGGAATTACCTCTTGGCAAATCAGCCAATTCAATGCCACTTGAGAAGGCGTTTTCTTATATTGATCGGCAATTCGTTTTAAGCGCGAAATCACAGGAGCAATTTTGCGTAATCCTTCCCGACCAAATTCTGGACTAAGTTTTCTCGCTCCCACAGGTGTATTGACCGATGTATATTTACCGGTCAATAACCCTTGGGCAAGGGGACTATAAGCCAAAATTGTAATACCTAACTCGCGGGCAGTATCTAGAATTCCATTGCTCTCTATTTTCCGGCTCAGTAAGGAATACTTCACCTGATTGACGGCTAAGGGAATCCCTTTTTGAGCTAAAATATCATGAGCTTCCCGCATTTGTTTGGCGGAATAGTTGCTCACTCCTATGGTTTGAATTCTGCCCCGCGTCACTTCATTCGCTAAAGCATTCAGCAGAGTTTCTTGGCTCATCAAGAAGCTGACCGGTTGATGGATTTGATAGAGTTCAATAGAGTCCACTTGTAGCCGATTCAAACTATTAGTAATTGCCTCGGATACGGTTTCCGCTTTAAGTCGCCAAGGCACGGGGAAGTATTTCGTCGCTATTTGGGGCGATCGCCCAGTTTCTTTCATTAACCGACCGATTAAAGATTCCGACTCTCCCAAACCATACACTTCCGCCGTATCGAAAAAACTGATTCCCCCATCTAGGGTTGCTGCAAATGCCTTTTTAATTTCCGCTTCGCCATAGGTATTGCCATAATCCCAAAACAGTTTATCACCCCAAGCCCATGTACCAATTCCCAAGGGCGTGACCCGAATATCCGTTTGACCCAGTTGCACCGTTTCCATGGCTAAATTTTTATGACTCAATACTTGTATATACTAGAATAATCTGACCCAAGTCAACAGACCTCCGAAAAATTACCGCAAATCATCTGCTCCATGTCTGCTAATTCTGCTACTTACTCAGCCTTCCGGGGTGCGATCGCTGATTTTATCCATAACCCTTTCCATTATCGGGAATCAGAAAGCATGCGCTATTTTCCTGATGGTCTATTAATTTTAGAACAAGGTCAGATTAAAGCGGTTGGCGATTACCCAACTCTGCGCTCTCAATATCCCCATCTCCACATCACAGACTATTCCGGAAAACTGATTTTACCCGGCTTTATTGACCTCCATCTCCACTGTCCGCAAACGGAAATGATCGCTTCCTATGGAGAGCAGTTATTAGAATGGTTAGAAAAATATGTATTCCCTGTAGAGAAAAAGTTTCAAGATCCAGACTATGCTCAAAAACTCTCTAATTTTTTCCTCGATGAACTGCTGCGCAATGGCACAACGACAGCCGTCATTTTAACTACTATTTTTCCTCAGTCTGTTGATGGGTTATTTACGGCGGCGAAAGAGCGACAGATGCGAATCATTGCCGGACAAATGCTCATGAGCCGAAATGCACCCGACTTTTTAGTTAATACGCCACAAACTGCCTATGAACAAACCCAAACTTTAATCCAAAAATGGCATCATCAGGATAGATTGCTTTATGCTGTAACACCCCGCTTTGCTCCTACTTCAACCCCAGAAGAATTAGAGCTAGCCGGCAGCTTTAGTGAATATCCAGACCTCTATATCCATACCCACTTATCTGAAAATATTAAAGAAATTGCCTGGATTAAGGAACTTTTTCCACAAGCATCCGATTATCTCAATGTTTATGAACAATTCGGATTAGTCACAGAGCGATCGATTTTCGCTCATGGTATCCACCTGAGTGACTCCGAATTGCAACGCTTAAGTGAGCGTCAGAGCGCGATCGCCTTTTGTCCCACTTCTAACTTATTCCTCGGTAGCGGATTATTTAATTTAAACCAAACCCAAATCCAATCCCCTCCCATTCCCGTTGGGTTAGCCACCGATGTCGGCGCAGGAACCAGCTTTTCACTTCTCAAAACGATGGGAGATGCCTATAAAGTGATGCAACTGCAAGGACAAGCTCTTTCCCCCTTCCAAGCCTTTTACCTATCTACATTAGGTGCAGCGAAAGCCCTGCATTTAGAGGATAAAATCGGCAATTTTGAACCGGGGAAAGAAGCAGATTTTATCATCATTAATCCTGCCCCAACACCCTTAATGAAATTACGCAATCAGAACCAAATTCCGCCCGAAAATCTATCTGAATTAGCGGATCAACTGTTTACTTTAATGATTTTAGGAGACGATCGCACAATTGAAGCCACCTATATCCTTGGTAACCTCTGGCAAAGTCTCGAACAACCCTAATCCGATCTGCTACTACTATAATTAAAACAATAAAATTCAGGACACTCAGATGACGACTGATTTGTTCCGCCAATCTCCTAAACCTGAGGCTTCTATCGCTTGGCTCGAAAGTGGCGATCGCCTCTCGCGCCCAGAATTCGAGCGCCGCTATGCTGCGGCTCCCCATATTCGCAAAGCAGAACTCATTGAAGGAATTGTTTACGTGGCTTCTCCCTTACGCTTTCCATATCATGCCCAACCCCATAGCCGTTTAGCAACTTGTTTAGAAACTTATGCGGCATTTACTCCAGGGACATTATCGGGCATTGAACCCACGGTGCGCTTAGACTTGGATAATGATGTGCAACCGGATATTGTCCTCATCCGCGATCGCCAAGTGGGGGGAGGTGTGAGAGTAACCGAAGATGGCTATTTAGAAGGTGTACCGGAATTAGTGGTGGAAATTGCCGCTAGTAGTGCGGCGATCGACTTAGGCAATAAACAGCAAGTCTATCGCCGCAATGGAGTGGCAGAATATTTGGTTTGGCAATCTTTTGAACAGCGTTTAGACTGGTTTCATTTAGTCGCAGGAGAGTATCAACCCCTCGTCGCCGATAAACAAAACATTATTCGCTCCCAGGTGTTCCCAGGGTTATGGTTAGCCGTCGATGCCCTGAGAAATAATCAAATGATGGAGGTATTGCAAGTTTTGCAACAGGGTATCGCTTCCGAGGAACATGCCAGGTTTGTAGAGCGGTTAACAATTGATTTGAGTTGAGCCGCTCTGTTAGGTCGGAGAGTATGTCAAAAGGGTAAGGTTCCACCATTCCATTGATGATTAGGATCGGGATAAAAAGTGACTCCGCCACCTTCGCTACCACCACAACGAATAGCTATGATCCAACCACCAGGGACTTTTGCACGCCATGCACCAAGTCCCCCTGTTGGTTGATTCTTACAGTCCAGTTTTTGCCAATAGAATTCTGCCCTGTAATTTCTTCCTTAATATTCTGAAAAACGGGATAGATAATCTGGCGATCGCACAGAGCAGAAATGCGATACCTTCAAAAGAAAGTCGTATAAAGTAGCTAGAGTTATGAGCGATCGAATGAAGATGCAAATTTTGTGAGGAGTATTAGGTCGTTGCTATATAGCCAGTGGGTTTGAGAGCATTGATCAGCATATCACTGGTTATATTTGCTTTTTCATCAATGGAAACAGCGATCTCCTTTTTGCCGACATTTACTTTTACTCTTACAACACCATTGACCTTTTGCAAAGCCTGTTTTACCGTATCAGCACACATCTGACAATGGAGATCGTCACACTTCAGTGCAATGTCGTTAGCTGGCTGTTTTTGAAAAAACCATTTCATGTTTGTCATTCATGAGCATAACTTCTAGTTGATTTTACTGCAACTTTTGCAACAGAGCATCGGTTCGGCTGAACCTACAGATTTTCTGAAGCATTTTAGGGAGCAATTCTGGGGCGATCGAGGATGTATTATAAATGTAATGTAAATTCTGGGTTTTTATACTACAATTAAGATCGAGACTTTCAGTTCTCACTGACAAAACGATCGACGACTCACTATTCATGCAGTTTACTGGGCCATTTGAAACTCATATTACCGTTAGCGTGAAGAACTTAGATGAGGTCGAAAAACTTCGCCAATGGAGTGCCGATCGCACTCTCAAATGTCTTCACATCCTTTTAGATCGAGGAGTTACCCCATCCCAACCCATGTTAACCCGATGGGGTGAGGGACGTTTGACGGATGAACTGGAGCGGGTAAAAGAGCTGTGCCAGGTGCTACAAGCAGAGGGATTTTCTGTTGTTCGCATTAAAACGGAGGTGGCTGCCGATCATCCGGGTATTCCCCAGGATAAAAATGAAGCAATGGATCATACTGCCGATCGCTATTTTGAACATCACATTAAAGTATTAGTCCCACCGCTAACGTCTCTGAGTCCATTGAGAAAAACAGTTGAACCCCATTGTGCCCATCTTTCACGCAATGCATTAAAGACGTGTCAGGATGAGTCTCAGGAGCGATTTGTTACTCAACGGTGTTCAGGAGTAGGTCGTCGGGAAGCACAGAAACAACTGAAGCACCTGTTGCAGGCGATCGCCGCTCTCAACACCCCCATCATCGACATTGAACAGGAATTTGTCGTCTACGACAGCAATTTTGAACTCGATCGCGATTGGATTCACTGAATTTTGTAATTCCTTTGGAGATATTATGAACGGTTACCCCAATACCTATCCTACAAACACAGAAACCGATGCAAACCTGAAACAGGCCAAAGTATTTGAGCCAGCATTAGCACACTTCATGAATGCTTTCCGTTTAGGTGACCCCATTTTTGCAGATTCAGACCTGAAAAACCAGTGGTTCAAAGCACGTCGAGAAGTAATGAATCATCTGTTAGTTTGGATCAGTCGTTCGTCATGGAATCAACATTTAGTGTTGCGCGGTAGCCTTTTGCTCAAAGCCTGGCTAGGAGATGAAGCCAGGGAACCGGGAGATATGGATTTTGTATTTAGACCGGATAATATTAGTCCCGATCATCCCGTTGCCAAAGGTTTATTTGACGATTTAATTCAAATGGTTTCAGACAATCCTGAAGTTGGATCGGTAACTATCCAAGTTGACCAAATTCGTCGGGATGAAATTTGGACTTACGAACGGGCAGAAGGACGACGAATTGTGTTTCCTTGGCAAGCCGAGAATTTGCCAGGGGGAGTGGTACAAATCGATGTGACGTTTCGGGAAACGCTTTTAGATGAGCCGATCCAAACCTCTATGTCCTTGATTGAAGGCGATAATGCTTTAATTTGGTCAGCAAGTCCAGAACTGTCCTTAGCTTGGAAGTTACTGTGGTTAGAAACTGACCGCTATCCCCAAGGTAAAGACTTGTATGATGCCGTTTTATTAGCCGAACGAATCGAATTACCCTTCGATCTTCTGCATCAGGTATTGCAATCAAGTCCAGACTGGCAAGACTTTGCCAAATATGAAGCAATTGATTGGCAAGCGAGGGTGTTCCCATCCGTATCAAGCTACGATTTAGATTGGGAAAATTTTATCCTAGAATATCCTTGGATTGAAGGAGAAGGAACCGATTGGCTGGCAAGACTTTCTAAAGCGTTAGCTCCCACATTTTCCGATGTGAAAATGGCTTGAATCTAGCGTTTTTTATGGCAGATAATCCTGTACAGTCTCTACCGATAAGGATAAGATTTTGGCGATCGCCTCTGCATCTAGTCCCATTGCTGCTAATGGGGCGATTGCCTGACGCTGGGCTTGTTCTAATTGTTGACTTCTGTCCCGTTCTCGTTGCAGTTGCTCGAACATTTCCTGGGAGCGATCGCGTTCTTGTTGCACTTGGGCGATCGCCTCCACATAAGTGGCAAACCGCTCACCCGTAGGACTATACAGTTGCAATTCTCCCCCTTCTGTCAGCACAAACCGCACATTTAACAAAGGACTGACCCAATTTTCCATTGACTCAATGGGGAGCAATACACCCTGTCGTTGGCACATCCATCCTTTGAGCTTGCCTCGCTCTGGGTCAAACAGATAATATTCTCTAACTCCGTAACGGTTATAAAAATCAAGCTTTTCCTCTTCTAACTCTTTGATTGTGTTACTCGGTGATGCTATTTCAAATACCACTTGAGGAGCAATGTTATCTTCTTGCCATTGTCGATAGGAACCGCGATCGCCTTTGGGTCTCCCGAATGCCACCATCACATCCGGAGCCACGCGAATTTTCTTATCTCCTTCTACGGGATACCAGAACAAATCTCCAGCAATAAACACATTGGGGTCATTAGCATACAGAGCATCTAGACCGCCTTGAATGGTGGTAATGTAGCGAAACTGAATCGTATTATCAGCCAAGGGTAACCCGTCGCTTTCTGGATACTCAATTTGGGGATGAACTGAAACCATGATAGAAGAATGGGGGACACGAAGGAAAGAGATAATCCTATCGTATAACAACAGTATTAGGGTTTCAGCTTATCCCAAACTCACGTAAATCAAGCTATAATTGAATAAAAAATCAATTCCACGACATCTGACGGAACTACGTTAAGACTAAACCAGAAAGTTCTCTTTTTGTGAAATTTTCTTAACATTTGAGCAGAGCGTCGGTATTGTAGGACTGAAGCCAACGGTTTTGGGTGACCCAGCACACAATGAAGGGAGAAGTGCTAAAACGTTTATTTCGTGCTGTTGCCAGTGAAGATTCACAGGCGACACAGAGTATGCTGTCGATTATCGTTGAAGAAGAGCGAAAACTAGGCCACACAAGACTTGCTGAACAGTTAGAAAGTATTATCCAAAAAGGCCCTCCTCCTTCTAAACCCAAAAATTCATCGACAGATGTTCATCGGGAAATTCCTACAACCTCAGACTATGTGCCCTTGAAACAACAGAATCTGCGATCGCTGACCCGATTATCGAGTAAACACCGATTTAACCATCCATTTATTGTCACAATAGCTCGTGAAGCACTGCGACATCATATGATCCTTTCAGAGATTGTAGAAAATCGGTTTCGCCGAATTGAAAGGGAATATGCTGCTCGCGAGCGTTTGGCTCATCATGGTTTGCGCTATCGTCAAAAAATTTTACTTTATGGCTCGCCAGGCTGTGGTAAAACTATGGGAGCCGAGCGTATTGCTTGGAACACTGGGTTAACATTGGTTAAAGTACGCTTTGATGCCATGGTCTCTTCCTACTTAGGAGAAACAGCCACTAACTTACGTGAGGTATTTGAAATTACTGCTGCGTCTCCTTGCTTGCTATTTATCGATGAGTGCGATGCACTGGCTAAATCTCGTGAAGATAGCCAGGATGTTGGGGAGATTAAGCGAGTGGTTAATACCTTCCTTCAGTTACTTGATGAGTATGAAGCCTCCAATGGCTTACTGGTCGCTGCAACTAATCTAACTAAATTTTTGGATGAAGCGGTATGGCGGCGATTCGATGATGTAATTGAAGTTCCTAAACCAACGGAGTTAGAAATTGAAGCCATTCTTAAACAAACTCTTTACTCAGTATCGCTAGGTTCGATTAATTGGAGTTCAGTTGTACAAAAAATGAGCGACTTTTCAGCTGCCCAAGTTGTGAAGGTGGGACAAAATGCAGCTAAACGAGCCATCTTAGATCGAGAAGAGCTAGTTATTCAAGAACATCTAGAAGAGTCAATTCAAGAGATTTTAGTTTCTCATGTCTGATCGACCAAAGCAATATCCTCATCTTTCACTACGTCTAGTCCGAGAAGGAAAGGCGAAGCTTTCTGGTGGAGGCAAAAAATCTGATATTACGTTGAGAAATAAAGGTAATGCTGGAGGACATAGTAGAAAGCTAAAATCTTCGATTGATTTAATCACAACCCATTGGCAAGAAGAACAGAAGAAACGTGAGCAAGAGGGCAAACCCAAACTACCAGACGCAGTTTCCTTTATCTTAGAAGTCGATCCTGATAGTTTTAATGCTGAAGATCTCAAAAGCTTTGGTATTGAAGTAGTTGCTGACTTAGAGCAAGGGTATATCATTGGTGCATCAGCAGATACAGAGTTATCAGAACTGAGTAAAAAGATCGATAACTTTATTGAGGCTGAAAAGCATGTCGGCAAAGTTCCAGAAATTTGGGACATATTAGAAGGAACTAAACGGCCAGAATATATTCTTTCTGATAGTCTTAAAGCTGAGTGGGAGAATCTTCGTGAGCAACAAGAGTACATTGTAGACGTGGGGATTTCTTGTATTAAGGTTCAAGAGCAATATTCAAGGTATCCAAATAGAAAAAAATATAAAAGTGATGAAACCTTTAAAAAAGGCATAACAAAGTGGCTAGACAACAATCATTTATCTGAGCAAGAGTTCGATGATTTACATTGGGATCGCGAACAAAAACTTGATTCATTTATTAGACAATACCGTGGAGACATATTAAAGAGTATACCATTTTCAGATAGTTTTTCCTGCCGAATAAGAATTAGCGGCAAAGGTTTAAAGGATCTAGTTTTCAATTTTCCCTATATTTTTGATGTCAGTGAGCCTGATGAATTTAGTGTTCCTTCAGTAACATCCAGTGATTCTGAATCCGATCCAAAAGCATTTACTCTAGAAGCACCCGATCAAAATGCACCTAAAGTCTGTGTGATTGATAGTGGTATTCAAGAACGCCATCCTCTACTAGAAGCTGCTATTAATTCCCATCATTCCAAGTCATGGGTTCCTAGAGAATTGGATACAACCGTTGATTATGTTCAATATGGTGGACATGGAACGAGAGTTGCTGGTGCAATTCTTTATCCTCGTGGAATACCTACAATGGATTACCAACAAGCCATATGCTGGCTTCAAAATGCCAGAATTCTCGATCGGGATAACCAGTTACCTAGAGATCTATTTCCTCCGAAAGTTTTAGAAGAAATTGTTGCATACTATTACGATCGGTTCAGCACTAGAATTTTTAATCACTCTATTGCCGCGATTCGTCCTTGCAGAACACAATCTATGTCTGCTTGGGCAGCAACAATAGATAAACTGACTTGGGAGAAACAAGGAGATATTCTATTTATAGTAGCAGCAGGCAACCTAAATTATAAAACAGACTTTATAACCCGACCATCTATTGATTATCATCTTCAAAATGGACAATATTACCCAGATTATTTATTGGAAAAATCTGCAAGAATTGCTAATCCTGCTCAAAGTTTACAGGCTTTAACTGTTGGTTCAGTTTCTCATGTAACTTATAAAGATTCTAATTTGCAGTCCATGGCAGAAAAAGATCATCCTTCTGCTTTCTCTTGTACTGGGTTAGGAATTTGGGATACGATTAAACCTGAAGTTGTTGAATACGGTGGAGATTATGTTACTGACTCAGAAAATTCACCAAATTTTTCGACACCAGAAGATATTTGTCCTGAGCTAGTACGCTCAACTCGTAATGGAGGAAGACCTGTCAGTTCTGATGCTGTGGGGACTTCATTTGCAGTGCCAAAAGTCTCTCACATTGCTGCTACTCTCGCCGCAGAATTTCCTCAAGAGAGTGCTTTACTTTATCGTGCGTTAATTGTTCAATCAGCACGTTTACCGGACTGGACAAATGAATCAAAAGAAAAACTCTATCAAGGCATTCGGACAATGGGTTACGGTATCCCTAATCTCGATCGCGCTCTAGAGAATACTCCCAATCGTATAACATTAATCACTCAAGGGAATGAGAGGATTAGCGCTGGAGGAGTTAGAGTTTATCAAGTTCAGATTCCAGAGATGTTTCTAAGACCGGATGAAGACTTTGATTTTCTGGTTGAGATCACTTTGTCTTATGTGGCTGAACCTCGTCGAACTCGTCGGCATCGTCGCAAGTATTTATCGACTTGGTTAGATTGGAGATGTAGTAACCGAGGAGAAGATCCAGATGGGTTTCTTGCAAAAATTCTTAAAGAATATAAAGCTAGTGAGGATTCAGAAAAAGGTACAGATGGATTTCAGTGGACACTAGGAAGAAAGCAATTCAAACCTGATTCTCAGGGAAAGAAGAGACCGAAAGGAATTGATGGTATAGTTAAGGAAATATCAAGAAGTAATGGAACGATTCAGAAAGACTGGGCAAGAGTGAAGTCTTATGACTTACGTGAGGGATTCTGTATTGCTGTAGTTGGACATCAAGGTTGGAATAAGAATGAAGATGCGACTGTACCTTATTGTTTAGTAGTGAGCTTTGAAGCTGTGCAATCAGAAGTTGCGATTTATGAGGCTTTTGTTCAGGTTCAGCAATCTCTCCAGGTACAACAGAAAGTACAAGTCTCTGTTTGATCGTTATACTATTGTGAAGATCTTCAGTCACACACAGACAGTCTCTCTTTTTGACCCGTAGGATTGTTCTCCAAATACCCTTGTAACCATTGACATCCCGTTTCTAATAGCTGGTCGAGTTCCAACTGATCTAGATGCCATAGGGTGACTTGTCCATCTCCACCGACAGAAATCAGGGTTTTGCCATCGGAAGTGAAACTAAGTCCATTAATCGAACGATGGGAACTTGCAGTCAGCACATGCAGTAAGGTTCCATCTTTGCGCCAGAGGCGAATGGTGTTGTGGCTGGCGGATGCTAACTGCTCTCCGTCAGGACTAAAGGCAACACTGGTTACGGTGTTTCCCTCATGTTCCAGGGGTTCACCCAATAGTTGTCCCTGTCGGTTCCAGAGTTTGACTCGGCTATCATAACTGGCAGTGGCGATCGCCTGACCATCAGGAGAAAAAGTTACCCCCCACACCCCAGCTCGATGTCGCAGAGTTCCCACCTGAGTGCCATCCGTGCGCCATAATTTTACTCGTCCCTCATCGCTTGCAGCAGCCACGAGTTGACCATCAGGGCTAAAACTGACCCAATTAATGGCAGAGCTATCCGTGAATAAAGTTTTCAATAACGTCCCATCTGTGCGCCATAACTTCACCCGATAATCCTTACTTCCTGAAGCAATATACTTTCCATCGGGACTGACGCTGACACTGAGAACCACATCTCGATGACCCTCCAACGTTTGCAGCAGCTCACCCTTTAGGTTCCAAACCTTGACTTGGCGATCGTCTCCTGCGGTCACCAACTGCTGACTATCTGGTGTAAAGTCAACCCCCCAAACCTGTCCCTCATGACCCTTCCAGGACTTTAGCACCGTCCCATCCGGTTGCCATAACGTAATCATGCCATAATCCCCGATCGTAGCAATTTTACTCCCACTCACACTCACCCCATTCAGCGCCCCACCCCCGTCCCAGACCTCCATCAGAGACTTATTCAAGCGCCACACCTTCACCGACTTATCCAAACTAGCCGAAACAATGCGACTCCCATCAGGACTAAACCCCACCTTGGGAACCCAATGGGTATGACCAATTAAGGTTTTTTGCAAACTGTTATTATCCAACCCCCCCCAAATTTTAATCGTCTTATCCTTACTTGCCGTCACAAACTGTTTCCCATTAGGACTAAATCGTACATCTAAAACGGTATCCTCATGGGCTTCAATTTGCGTAAGAAAGCCCTCCTCAGTCCAAAAACTTACCGTCCCTTTTTTCTGTCCCGTTTCCTCATCAATGACCTGACCGGCAGTCGCCAAAAGTCCCCTTTCTGACCAACTCATACTATATATTTCTTGCACTTCTGGCTCGCCCACAAAGGTTTTGACTAACGAACCATCCAAACTCCAAAAGCGAATCTTACCGTCAAAACTAGCTGTAGCAACCAACTGACCATCGGGAGAAAATACCACACTTAATACAGGAAAATCATGGGATAAAGTTACCACTTCCGAGCCATCTTTACGCCAGATTTTTACAGTTTGATCTCGACTCGCTGAAGCAATCAAAGGATTCTTCGGGTCTTGATGAGCAGCGAGAGCAATAACTTGATCCGTATGACCCTTTAATTCCACATATTCTATCCGATCTAAGTTTGCTATCTTGCCTAAATCGGGAAACTTGCCTAAATTCCACAGTTTAATACTATGATCCCAACTGCCAGAGGCTAACCATTTTCCATCCTCCAGAAACACCAAACTGGTAATAATATCTTGATGACCAGGAATCGTAAAACCAGGCTTGCCTTGCTCATCCCAGATGCGAATGGTGCGGTCTTCCCCTGCGGTGGCAATCAGTTTACCATCGGGGCTAAAGGTGGCGGCATAAACCCCATCTTTATGTGCTTCTAAGCGATTTTCTTCACTAATTCTATAAACTGCATAGGATAGGGTTTTCTCAATTGTATCGGAAACTGATTTAGGCAAAAATGGCGTACTTTTAATCTGTTCTCCCGCTTTCAGTCCGGTAGTTAAACCTTCAATTTCATTATTGAGTCCTACTAAAGCTTCAGAAGATGTCCCTAATGTTTTAATCTGATTAATCACCCCATTCCAGGCAAATCCTCCTAATCCTAGGATAAAAAAGCCCGCACCTACTAAGAGAGAATTCAAAATTAACTTGCGCTGTCGTTCACTCTTTTTATGTTTCGCTTTTGCTTGGGCTAACGCGGTTAATAATGTTTTTTCTTGCCGCAAGTTTTCCAGAACGAGTTTTCCTTTCGATAAGCGTTTTTTCTCCTGGTCTATAGATTCTGACTCGGAAGCAGAATGATTGGAATTCGGGATATAATCTTCCAAATCCTGTTGTACTGCCTTATAGCGCTCTTCAGCAAGTTGAGAAATGAGAAGATTTTCATCCCGTAAATCTTCAATTTCTTTTTGATTTTGGGCGTTTTCTTCCTGAAGCTGCGATCGCTCCTGATGAATAGCCTGTTGTTTCTGGGTTTGGATAAACTCAACCAGATAATCATGAACCAACTGATACCGGGGTTCGGGTTGTTCGGGAATCGGATAGATTAAGCCCGATCCAAAGAAAATATCTAAAATTAGCTCTAGGGTTTCTGGAGCAAGATCGGAACCCATTTGGGCTAAAATTTCGGATTTCGTCTTTAAAGGCCGATTATCGTCTTCATCGATAAAAGTGTAAACTACTTTTCGGGCATGATACTCGTTCTTTTCTCCACAATCTGCAATTACAGATTCTAAAAATTTCTCGACCAATTTGTGCTTCGATTCGACTTGAAGATATTGCTCTAGTGTGGTAATGTTAAGCTCTTGAAGTTGAGAGCCAACAATTTGTAATTCAATTGGTCTGACTTCATTGGTTCCCACCGATAAATCATTGACTAAAGCCTCAATCAAATCATCATCCAGTTCAAATTTAGTCTTCTGAGTCAAATTTTTAATCACTTCAAAGGTATGTGCTTTGGAAAAATTGCCCAAAGCATAGCGATTACTTTTATCGAGTAAATTACAGGCGATCGCCTCCAAGGATATATTTTGTTCAATTTCCAACAGATGATGCAAGTAATCTTCCCGAATTGAGAAAATGATTTTCAGCCCTGCTTGATTGATACACTGTTCTAAAAACTGATAAAAGGCTTGTCGCTTTTCAAGCTCAGTACAGACAAAGAAAAATTCTTCAAACTGGTCAAAAATGAGTACCGTCAAGCCACTTTGATCGGCAATTTGGTCGAAGGCTTGTAGATAAATTTCTGGGGTATAATCTGAGATTTCTCTAGGTGTAAATTGAAAGTGTTTTAAGGATTCATTGAAGGCTTTCCCAAAATTCAAAACCCAATCGGAATATACGCGGATAACGACCGGAACTGGAATTTGATCTCCTAGGGTAGTTCGATGCAAAGTAGGGACTAATCCTGCGCTAACAATCGAACTTTTTCCCACTCCAGAAGGGCCATGAATCACCGTTATTTTATAATCCGGACGACTAATCCGATAAAGGAGGTTTTGCACATCTTTTTGACGGTTAGAGGTAGAGATAGCTTCAGCGACTTCTCCAACCTGTGCATCCGTTTCTATGCGATTAGCCAAGAGGGGATTTAAGGCTTGTTGAGCGGGTCTTAATTGGCCTGCCCCCACAAAGGGACGTAATCCATACTGGGACTGGACTGAGCGCTTTTCTTGTTTGAGTAAAAAGGCTTCTCGATAACATTGTTCATCAAAATAGAGCGATCGCAGCCCTTTCAATAAGCGTAAATATCGGTGTGGGTCATGGCGAGCATTGCTTTGGGTAATGGCATATTCTAGTTTATGTTTCGCTGCTGCTAACGTCTGATAAGCCTGTTCATAGTACTTCAAATGACGCAAACATTGGACTAATTGTAATTGAAATAACTGAGACCAGAGGAGAGGATATAATCCTTGCGGTAAAGGCGGAAAATCTTGGTCAATAGGTGGGGTTGCTGCTGAGTCTAAAATTGCTAAACACTGCTTTAATTGCTCGCGGGCTATTTCCCACTTTCCCTGTTCTAGGGCGAGTTTGCCTAAAAAACCATAATCGAGAGCTAACTGAATGGGTAAACCATACTGCTGATGCAAATCAAGAGACTTTTGGGTAAACTCTACAAGAGTTTCCCAGGCTTGTAAATGTTGCAGTACATCACTGACTTGTCCCGTCATTTGCGCCATTAAATCCTGCCGGTCAGCATCTTGAAAGCACTGTATAGCCTGATAGAAATAATGCCACGCCTGTTCCCATAATTGCTGATTTTCTGGGTTTTCTTGGGCGGGATAAAAGGAACAAAGTCCTAGATAGAAGAGCAATAGGCCTTGATGCTCTAAATTGGGCTGAGGGGATAACTGTTGTTCATAATTTAATGCAGTTTGATAAGAATCGATCGCGCCTTCAATCTGCCCTTGCATCAATCGATCGTGACCTAAAAGAATCGCGACTCTCGCTTCTAAACTGGCATCAAATACAGTCTCTCGGCGCTCCAGGGTAGAGAGCGCAAATTCTAATTCGGCGCGATGTTGGCCACATCCTCCCTGTTTGGGAGAAATAAAAGACAGGGGAAAGGCGAGTAGTTGTTTCTTATCGCGACTTAAGAGATTGTCGAGTAAGGTTTGTGCTTTCTGGATAATCAGGGTAGAAAGCGCTTCGGTGGTCAGATCGAAGGAGATGGGATTAGCGGCAAAGTTGGCAAAATCGGGTGCAAGTTGCAAAAATTGATGGAGTAGGCGATCGTTGACCCATAAAACGAGAGGACAGTTGAGTTGTTTGCGAAATTCATCCCGGATAACATTGGTGGAAATTAAGATATCTTCTAAGTTAATGACGGATTCTAGACCTAAGACCAATAATGCAGAGGGTCGATCTTCAGTTAGGGCAAAATCAGCTTTAACCATGTGATATAAATGGTTAATGTCTGGGGATAATTGCAAGCATCGAAATGGGGGAATTTCATCCGTTATTTTTGGCGATCGCGCCTTCAATACCTCCGATAGCTGTTTTAATACCTTTTCTCGCAATTGGACATAGTTACAGCGTACCAAAATTAAGGAAAATTGCCCTTGAGACAGAGAAATAGCTCGGGCCAACTGTTTGAGGGCCCGTTCATTCTCTATGAAGTCGCAATCTTCCCACTGTTGTTCTGTGCTAACCATTGCTTGAACTTTTGATGCTCGTATAGGGCGGGATTGAGGGCAAACCAAGAGCCTTCAGCATCTCGGTACTCAAAGACAAACATACTGCGTAATAAGGTCAAGTATTCTAGGTCTCCTTGTACGCTTTGCTGATTGACCACTCGATACAAGAGTTCCCATATCTCATCGTTAATCGAGGTGGTTAAATAATCCCGACGGTCTCGAATGACTGTCTCTAGTATATCCCGTGAAAAGGGCGGGTCTTCTTGTTGCAGACAACTAAAGAGCATTCCCAATAGGTTTCGCATGTGACCCCCGCTGACTTCACAGAGCCTATCTAAGGTATCGGGGTGGTCAAAGAGTTCTAAAATACAGGCCTGTTGTTCTTCTAAGGTGCGATCGGGAAATGCACGGGTTAAGACCATATGGTGCAAGAGCTCCATCCCCTTGTCGAAGCGCTCTCCCGTGCGGGTTTTAACCGGAACCATGGGTAGAACTTTGGGGGTAATTCCTCCTCCAAGGCGATTTTTTAGGGTTTCGCATTCACTGGAAAAAATCAGGGAGAGGGGAATTGTATAGACGAGATGGCAATCGAGTTGACGGAGTTGCGCGCCTCGGTCAATAAATAGATATTCCGGTAAGAGTCGTCCAGTTGGCCCGGCTTGATTATGTACCCGGTCAAGGTTATCGATAATGACGACTAATCCTTTTTTCCCCTGACGCTTGAGTTGCGCAGTGGCGACTTGCAGGAGTTCTTGGTTGATGGCTTCTAAAATACTGGCGGTGCGCGGTTCGAGATAGTTACGAAGACGGTGGCGCAGTTTTTGGCTTTCTTTGGTTTTGGCTGTGATTTTGGCAATACCGAGGGGAAGGGAGAACTCCAGTTCACCGCTACTGTTGGCGCTGATGTCTCCGACTCCGGGAATGGATGCTTCGGCGCTTAAGTCGATGGGGGTTTGCAGAAAGTCTACCGCCTCTTTGAGCAGGGTTTTGAACGTGCGCGGTTGCAGTTCGATAGAGCGCTGCTGTAAATGTTCGCTGACTTGACGGGCGATCGCCAATAAAATATCGGTAATGTCAATATCGCCCATATCTAGGTCTTCGGAGGACTCAAAGTAGACAACCTCGAAGTTTTGTTCCTCTAGCAAGGCTTTTAAGCGCAATAATTCGGTGGATTTCCCACATCCAATATGGCCGGTGAACAGTTGGCACGTGGGGCGATCGGGGGATAGGGTGATAATGGTACGACCCAAGGCTTTGACGATTTTGCCCCCACGCACAGAAGAAAAATCAATATAATAACGGCGATTATTGGGATCTCCCAAGTCTAATGGTGCAGATGGATTGCAGGCTTGGTAAAATCGCCCTAAATCTAAAGTCATAAGTTTTATGTATGGTGACGCGCTAGAGAATAGAAAATAGGCAATTGGGCTAACATCCTAACCAGGTACAATCTCCTCGTCCTCCCCGTTGATCTCTGGCTTCTGGATTGACCAAGGGTTTGATTCGATTCGGCTGACTCTGGTCTGAAGTCGAAAAAGAGTCTAGGGGTTGCTTGGACGAAAGGGGATAATGGGAGCTATCGCTATAAAGAGGATTCATCCCTAAACAGAATACGATCGTGATCGGTACAATTTTACGATTGTTGAACATGATAACCTTCTCCTTCACCCCATTGAGCGGGGAGTTCTATAGAAACTCAGGTATGGTCTGAAGACCTAATTCACTATTCATCCCATTCCCTTGGACTTCAGGAAGACAGAATTCAGGTATTGTCTCTATATTTCCAAAAGACGATCCATCAAGTCTAAAGGTTCATCTTACCCCTTACTTAAGGGTTGCAAATTAATATAGTGTGCATTTTGTCAAGTCCCAAATGTGGATAGAAAGTAATCAAGAAACACTATTTATGGATTACTCAAGGAAAGGTGAAAAGCTGCTTCCATTTTTCTTAACTTTCTGAGGGACAAAACTCAACTAGGGAACTATAATGAGAAAGTCACTGCGTTTATTGAGATTATTTTTTAATAGTGCTGAAAAAATTATTGTACTTTTTTAAACATTATAAAGCAACCGGTATGGTCGGTTTTATTGGGATTTTCCTTTCAATTACAGCCAGTACACTGGTGTACCGATGGGAAGTGGATAAAGGATTAGAGAAGTTTGAGCAACAATCTACCATTTTAGTCACTGAGCTACAAAGCAAGTTAGATAGCTATACTCAATTAACTCGCTCTATGGGTGCTTTTTTTAATGCCAGTTTAGAAGTAAATCAGAAAGAATTTCAAAATTTTTCTCAAACCTTGTTGCCCTACTATGATGGATTATTAGGGCTAGGCTGGGCGAAAAGAGTCGAAGCTCAACAACGGCAGAGCTATGAGCAGCAATTCTACGAGATCGTCGAATTGAGCGATCGCGGCGATCGGGTTGCAGCCGGCGATCGTGCCATTCATTTTCCAACCACATATATCGAGCCTTTAGATAAACTGCAAGACTATCTTGGCTCCGACGCAGCAGCCGATCTCAAACGGTTGCAGGCCTTAGATCGGGCGGAATATTTGGGACTGAGCGTAACCACTCCATTAGTCACCCTAGAAAATGGCCAGCCAGGTTTTCTCATTTACTATCCAGTCTTCGATGAGAATGAGGTATTTCAAGGAGCGGTATTTGGCTTATACGAATTGCAAACTTGGCTAGAAGCAGCACTTTACAGCCTTAATCTAAACAACATCGATTTTTATATCTATGGCGTACCCGAAGATCAGTTAGATTCAGCTTTAAATAAAACCATGGTCAGTGCCAACGAAGGATTTTTAATGGCCTATAAATCTGACAACGAAACCCTCACCCAATCTCCAGATGTAGCACAGTTAAGCAAACTAGAGTCTGGATCGAGGAGATGGCGAGGGTCTAACCCCTGTCCCTATCAATCTCAATGGCAATTTTGTATTCGTTCAATTAATATGGATCGACAGGAACTTTCCCTACTCGTCTTGCCCGCGTCCCCTCATTCCCTGTTGAATTGGCGAGCAGCGAGTGTACTGGCATTAGGTTTATTGGGAACTGGCTCTTTAGTGATGTACTTATCAATCGCCACATGGACTCAATTAAATGTTGATATTAAAAATAGGAAGTTAGAAGAGTTATTACAAGAATTACAACAGGCTCAACTGCAATTAGTCCAAACTGAGAAAATGTCCAGTTTAGGACGATTAGTGGCAGGAGTTGCCCATGAGATCAATAATCCCGTTAATTTTATTTATGGGAATGTACAATATGCCAAAACCTATTTTGAAGATATCTTTGATTTGGTGTGTGAATATCGCCAGGAATGTCCTGAACCGAGTGAAAAAATCAAAACCATGATGGAAGATATCGATTTTGATTTTGTTGCGGAAGATTTACCCAGTTTGTTAGAGTCTATGCAAATCGGAACCCAACGGTTGAAGCAAATTGTTCTATCATTGCGGAATTTTTCCCGGCTAGACGAATCAGAGGTCAAAGCCGTAGACATTCATCTTGGCATAGATAGTACATTAATGATTTTGAATAGTCGTATCAAAGCTCAAGGTCAACGACCAGAGATTAAAATTGTCAAACAATATGGTTCTATTCCTCCAATTCAATGTTATGCCGGTCAGCTTAATCAAGTGTTTATGAATATTTTGAGTAATGGAATCGATGCTTTAGAGGAACACTTTACTTCACAGAAAAAAGAAGAGCAATCACCGACTATTGTCATTGAAACATCTCAAGAAGATCGGGACTGGATTGCCATCAAAATCATCGATAATGGCCCGGGGATTCCTGCGGAATTGCATTCTCGACTATTCGATCCATTTTTTACGACCAAGCCCATTGGTAAAGGAACAGGACTGGGCTTATCGATTAGTTATAAAATTATTACTGAGAAACATGCCGGACATTTGATGTTTTCATCGATAGTGGGAAAAGGGACAGAATTCATCATAAAGTTACCCCTATCCCAGATTTTCTTACCTTCTTAAAAATTTCTCTAAAGAGAGTACAATCACTGTTGCTCCTCCAAGTTCGGACTCATGTGTATTGTTCCTTGATGTTTCTGAATAATTTGATATGGCGCTTCGCGCTAGGTAATAGGGTTGTGCTACATGGCTTTAAAGATTCAAGATTGTACTCCACAACATCGCAAAGTGCTGAACTAACCGATAATCCCAGTCCCGTCCTTTGACTAATCGGTTTTGTGGTAAAGAATGGATCAAAAATTTTCTGTTAAGTCTCTGAACAAATCCCTTGACCATTGTCTTTGAGGAGCCTCAATGGTAGGGAGTGGGGAGAGTAGAGGGGGATATTTAAGGAAGACTCTTCCCCGATCAGAAAATTTATTCCAGCCACTAATGTGTCGATTCTCCAGACTCTGGTACTCAATCTTTTCCAATTTTTGGGTTTCGTCATTATTCTCCCTATCCCCTATCCTGGCGTATAGATTATAATGTCCTAAAGGATTTCTTAAATCTTCTTAACCTTGCTAATGTCCGGAAACTCTTCATTATCTCCTCAACACCCCAATTCTACATTCCCTTGGACTCGTGTAATCACGGGTTTAGTGGCCATTCCCATTGCCCTATCGGTCACATTCTTGGGGGGCTGGTATTTTACCCTGGGATTTGGGATTATCGTTTATCTCGGTCAATGGGAATATTTTCAAATGGTGCGGGCGAAGGGCATTCTCCCAGCCGCTAAGACTACTGTGGTCATTACCCAGATTTTGTTGGTCATCTGTACGATTTCGTCTTCTTTGGCTGATGCCGTTGTACCGGTTGCCGGTACGTTGATTTGTTTTTATTTACTCTTTCAACCGAAGTTAGCGACGATCGCCGATATTGCCTCTTCTATTTTAGGCTTATTCTATTGTGGCTATTTGCCCAGTTACTGGGTCAGGTTGCGCTCCATGGGCGAAACCTCTAGTTTGCAATGGAGTTTGGCCCTTCCCAATCATTGGCCCGCTTGGCAGGATGTGCCCATGGGCTTTAAGTTAACCCTGTTGTCGTTTGTCTGTATCTGGGCTGCCGATATTGGCGCTTATGCGTTTGGGAAGTTATGGGGACGCACTCGACTCTCACAAATTAGCCCTAAAAAGACTGTTGAAGGAGCCGTTTGTGGGGTGATTGGTAGTATCATTGTGGCTATGGCTGGGGCATATTTCCTCCATTGGCCCTATTGGGAATTCACTGGGTTAACCTTGGGTTTAATGATTGGGATTGCCAGCTTAATCGGTGATTTAACTGAGTCGATGATGAAACGGGATGCGGGGATTAAGAATTCTGGCGAGTTATTGCCTGGTCATGGTGGCATTCTGGATCGGGCTGATAGTTATGTATTTACTGCGCCTTTAGTGTATTATTTTGTTACTTTGCTTTTGCCCCTGTTGTCCCCAGGGAGTTAGGGAAGAACGGTAATTTGACCCATACAGAAAACTTTTTCGGGACTGAGGTAGAGCTGTTGAAGGGCAACCTCAGTCCCTAACTCTATTTCTAGACTATTTAAAGGATTAGGAAATAGTCCATCTGGAGCTTGAATGGTTAGGGGATGAAAGCGCAGTAGATGGCCTTCAACCAGTTCTAGAGAGCTATCTATATTCAGACTAGCTTGAAGATCGTCGGGTTGGGGCCAGGTAGCACTGAGAGTCAGTTGGCTACAGCCGAGGATGATGCTGTGCCACTGGGGTACAGATGTGGCTAGAAGGCGATCGCCTTCTGCTCCACTTGCCTTGAGGAGTTCTCGCAACAATTCAGTGAGTCCTTGGCAGAGCAAACCGTCAGGGATCAGAGAGTCCTGCAGTTCTTGGGCTGTAATTTGCAGTTGTCCCGTGACGAGGATGGGTTCGAGCAGACGTAGAGGTTTGCGCCGCAGAACTTGGGGTAAGTTCGTGTGAATGGTTTGAGCTTCGAGATCGATTTGACTCAGATGGAGTCCTTGGTAGGTGGCTTGACTGGCTTGGACGGCAACGTGGGGAATAAGTCCCGATAAAATTTGGCGATCGCCGGCATCAATACTCAGATGTAAATCTTGGATATCTTCGGCTTGGGATCTGAGCCACAGTTGTAAGGCAGGAGAAAGTACCCGACTAATAAGACCGTGTTTACTGGTTGGAGAAGTCATATCCATTAAACCTTAAAAATTTCAAAATTACGCCTGATGGGGTTGGGGTCATGAATGACTCTGTTCCTTGGTTTTGAGTATTTATGCTTTCTAAAATCAGGAATAATGGATTGTATTCTATCGTGTATGCTCACTCCAGACGTGCAGTTACGGTAGAATGACTCTGCGATCGCCATACTCAATGCCCATGTCCAGCCAAAACCCTATCCGTTCCCAGCCTTCTGTTTCTCTCGAAGAGGCAATTAAAAACAGTCAAACCGATCTCCTTTCTCAACAATATCCCCAAGGGTACTGGTGGGCAGAACTCGAATCGAATGTTACCATCACCGCAGAGATGGTCATGTTACATAAAATTTGGGGAACGGACAAAACTCGGCCGCTGCATAAAACCGAAACTTATCTGCGATCGCAACAACGAGACCATGGCGGCTGGGAACTGTATTATGGGGATGGGGGCGACCTGAGTACATCTGTCGAAGCGTACATGGCGCTCAGACTGCTGGGTGTGCCTGCATCTGACCCCGCTTTGCAAAAGGCCAAAACCCTGATTCTGCAAAAGGGAGGCATCAGCAAAAGCCGCATTTTTACGAAGATTCATCTGGCCCTATTGGGGTGTTATGACTGGCGCGGTGTGCCGTCTATTCCCCCCTGGGTGATGCTATTACCCGATGAATTTTGGTTTAATATCTATGAATTGTCCAGTTGGGCTAGAAGTAGCACCGTTCCTCTGATTATTGTATGCGATCGCCGCCCCGTCTATCACATTACCCCCGACTTTAACCTGAATGAACTCTACAGCGAAGGTATCCACAACGTCCGCTATGAACTCCCCCAAAACCAAGATTGGACCGATATCTTTGTCTGGTTTGACCAAGGATTTAAACTTGCAGAAGAATTAGATTGGGTTCCCTTTCGTCAGGAAGGACTCCAAGCCGCCGAGCGCTGGGTATTAGAGCGCCAAGAACCCAGTGGAGACTGGGGTGGCATTATTCCCGCCATGCTCAACTCCATGCTCGCCTTGCACTGTCTAGGGTACAGCGTCCGCGACCCCTTTGTGCAACGGGGATTAGCCGCCGTAGACCGATTTTGTATGGAAACCGAAGACACCTATAGCACCCAAGCCTGTGTTTCCCCCGTTTGGGATACCATTTGGGTATTACGCGCCCTGGTAGAATCGGGATTAGCCCCTAACCATCCCGCGCTTGTTAAAGGAGGAGAATGGTTACTCGATAAACAGGTATTAGCCTATGGAGATTGGGCGATTAAAAACAAAGTCGGTAAACCCGGCGGTTGGTCATTCGAGTTTGACAACCAATTTTACCCCGATCTCGACGATGCGGCCGCAGCAGTCATGAGTTTAATCGGGTTAGAGCTACCCAACGAAGAAAAAAAATGGGGCGCGATCGCCCGTTGTGTAGACTGGATTATGACCATGCAATGTCAGGCCGGTGGATGGGCAGCCTTTGACATCGATAACGATCAAGATTGGTTAAATAGTCTCCCCTATGCAGACCTCAAAGCCATGATTGACCCCAACACCGCCGATGTCACCGCCAGAGTCCTAGAAATGCTCGGCGAATTAAAACCCCATTCTGAGCAACTCTCAACGCTCACTTCCACATCGTTCACTGAGCGGAGTCGAAGTGATAGCACCCGCAAAGCCTTAACCTATCTCCAACAAGAACAAGAACCCGAAGGCTGTTGGTTTGGCCGTTGGGGCGTAAACTACATTTATGGAACCAGTGGCGTACTCTCCGCCCTCGCCCTCATTGCTCCAGATAGCCATAAAACCCACATTACCAAAGCCGCCAACTGGCTCATTTCCTGCCAAAATGCCGATGGAGGATGGGGCGAAACCTGCCACAGTTATCAGGATCCCAATTTAAAAGGCATCGGCACTAGCACCCCCTCCCAAACCGCTTGGGCATTAATTGGATTATTAGCAGCCGGAGAAGCCACGGGAACCTTTCCCTGGGATACCTTAGAATGGGGAATCAACTATTTACTCTCCTCCCAACTGCCCAATGGACAATGGGAAGAAGCCGAATTTACCGGAACCGGTTTCCCCTGTCACTTCTATATCAAATACCACTTTTACGCCCAATATTTTCCCTTGATTGCCCTGAGTCGATATGGTGCGCTACGCGCTGATCATGGGTAATGGATATGGTTCATTATTAATGGTGAATTGATTTTATGTACGATCTCAAAGCAATTATTATCGGTGGAGGAATCGGTGGATTAACTGCCGGAATTGCCCTCAAACAAGCCGGATATGAAATTGAAATCTATGATAGGGTACGAGAATTTCGCCCAGCCGGTGCAGGAATTTCCTTATGGTCAAATGGGATTAAGGTTCTCAATTCATTAGGGTTGGGAGAAGAGATTATCAAAATTGGTGGAAGGATGAATCGGATGGAGTATCGCTCCCACCAGGATACCCAATTCAATGCCATTGATTTACATCCCTTAATTGCCCAAGTGGGACAGCGCCCCTATCCCGTTTCCCGGACAGAGTTACAAGCGTTATTATTGCAAACTGTAGGAGAAGAAAATATAACGCTCAATTGTAACTGTGTGAGTGTTGCTGAAGATGCAAATGGCGTAACCGCCAGTTTTGAAGATGGCAGAACCACTCGTGGGGATGTGTTGATTGCTGCTGATGGAATTCACTCCATGATTCGTCCGCTGGTGACGGGAGAGAGCAGTGAGCCTCGATATGCAGGATATGTAAATTGGAATGGTATAGTCGAGGCAGAAGCACAAGAGATTGATCCAGATTGCTGGGTAATTTATGTGGGAGAAGGTAAACGCGCTTCCCTGATGCCGATAGGAGGAGAGCGGTTTTATTTTTTCTTTGGTTGTCCCATGGAAAAAGGGACAGGGGTTACAGCGAAAAATCGCCAACAGGAATTGGCGGATATTTTTCGGGGATGGGCAAATCCGGTACAAACTTTAATTCAAACCCTGAATCCTTTAGCCACAAATCGCTTAGAGATTCATGACCTAAATCCCTTAAAGACTTTAGTTAAAGGACGGATTGCTCTACTTGGAGATGCGGGACATGCAACCACCCCGACTTTAGGTCAAGGGGGTTGTCAAGCGATGGAGGATGCGGCAGTTTTATGTCGCTATTTAGTCACCACTAATATCAGTGTTGCGGATGCGTTGAAACGCTATGAAGTCGCCCGCAAAACTAGGACAGCAGAATTGGTTTTGAAGGCAAGAAAGCGCACAGATACCATTTATGGAAAGGATATGACAGTGACTCAAAATTGGTATGATTCTCTGAGTCAAGAATCAGCAAGCGATGTCATCAATGCCTTGGCAAAAGTTATTTTAGGCGGGCCTTTTAACTGAAAATCATCAATTACAGCGCTTGGCTTATATCAAATCCCAAAAATTACGCTACACATCAACCCCCGTGTCCCCGTGTCTCCGCGTCCCCGTGTCAATCATCTGTAGCAAACATCTAAGGATTTAATATTACGTTATGAGGGACAGTGTTGAATCCTCAAAGCTATAGCAGTGAAAGAGTTGATTAGGACAGTGAGGTTATGGTTTGAGGCAATAGGCAATAGGCAATAGAAAATGTCCTAACTCTCCCTTTCTTCGCTATATGTACCAAAGGCCTATTCCCTATTCCCTAGCGCAAAGCGCTATATTTTAAGCACTACGATTAATTGAAACTACTTTTAAGCTAGATTTCCCAAGCGATTCTGACTCTAGCCCATATTGGACTCGAATTTGATAACATGGAATAATTTCCACCCTGTGATAATCATTAGTGAATTGATAGTGAATTTGGAGTTGAGCCATTTCTGGAGCTTCAAAAACCAATCGTTCTTCTGGATCAACGAGCCGTTCAAAGTACCAATTTTCTGCGTTATCAATTTTCAAGATTTGAACGGAATGACTTTCGTTTTTGTAGTAACACAACATCCAGTTTTTTCTGTCTAAGGTTTGGGGGTATAACATTGATGAATCCTCCTTAGTGAAACAATAGTAAAACAATCAACAAGTCGTTTGGATTTATGCACTCACAACCAACATTTTTTTATTTTTCTCCCCGATCCACTCCTCAATCAAGGGAGAAGTGAGCGAGAGATCAATCTGGAAGGGACAACTCAAACTAACAGGCATTTCTTGATGACAGTGAGTACAATACCAATACATGCCTGTAGATCGAATATGTCTGAGTAATGGGTAGGAGCAACAAGGACAATTGATTTCTAACATGAGGTCTTCTCCTCTGAGGTAATTGAAGGATTCCTTAAGTCGGGCAATAAAATAGAGATGGATTGAGTAAACAAGTCTGGATACTTTGTTTGAGTTGAGCAATGTTGAGTGGCTTACAGAGATAATGATCTACGGTATAAGGGGGTTGATAATGCTGGAGAATATGGGCAGCATGAATAATGGCAATTAAAGGAATATGAGGACGTTCACAATCTCCATTGACTTGCATGGAAAACTGATATCCATGGAAATGGGGCTGTTCAAAGTCAACCAGAATCAGATTAGGAGATAGATGATCGCACAACTGTAAAGCTAAGGATGGCTCACTGGTAGAAATGAAGTTAAAGGCTTCCAATTCTGAAATGTTATCAAGCAACTTCTGAATCTCTCCAGTTTGTTCAAGAAAGATAACGGGAGCCTGGAATCCTTGTTGTTTCAACACGGGGAGGAAAGGCGACGCAGCGATTAAAAGCGCCGTGACAAGAAGCTTATGCAACACATAATTTATTCGAGCGACGGACCCGTTTGACTTTCTTGGGAGAAAACTGTCCGATTCGTTTCCAATTGTGATCATAAATGCTGATATTTTTGCTCTTAGCATCAGTAAAGCCTCCTACCCAACCTGAATAAGTCTTTCCTGCTTTTTCGGCTACCACTTTATCCCCATACCGGATTCCAAAAGGCGTAAGCGTTCCACCTTTACGTTTCCGGACTCCTCCTTTCTCACGATTGTCGAAATGCAAGGCACGGCGGAAATAAGCTGGTCTAGTTATGATTCGGAAGACTGAGGAAGTGATTTCAACTGAACCGATCCAGGTATGAACATCCTGAGTAAATCCTGGGATAATTCCGAACCGGATAAATTCGCTTGCGGCCAAAGCAATTCCATCTACTGCATGAGCTTCAGGTACTTGAGCTTTCTTATCCTTAACTTTCTCGAGTCCTAAGTATTTGCGGACTTGGCTCGTTCCATTTCCGTTTTTCTGCCAGCCGTGTCTAGTCTTTACTGGAGCGATAGATTTAAGTTGCTCAACACACCAATATTGGCCAACCATAACTGGGGAAAACCCTTTTCCAGAACGAGCCGATTTTCGCTTGCTCGTTAGGTCTACATCCGCTCTGATTAATTCGTAAACAATGGAATGGATGGGGAAAATTTTGGATAACTCGGTTATTACTCTCCTTTCCATTTGTCGGGATGCACGAATGGAAGGAGCTAATTTGCCTTCCTTTCGGCGATTGTCAAACCTCTTCTGCCTATGGGCGCGTTGTGCAAAGGGAATCTTTCGATTAATCTTCCTTCCGCGCCGGGCAAGTCTTTGCAAAGCTCGATTCCTGGGAGAGTTGATCATCTTTCCATTTTTGATGACAGCCGCTCCCATTCGCTCCTTTACTCGTTGGAAAGGCAAGACTAGATGAGCCGTATAAAGCGTGAACTTAGCTGACTGGACTGCTATTCCGGTATAGCTTTTCCCCGGATCGCATCCGATTACTATCTTTTGAGTTTTACGGCTCGATGGTTCGGATATTAGGCGGACATAATAGACTCCTGCATCATTCCAATGTGCTGTAGCTTTTCCTTCTTGAACCCAACGGCGTGCGCGAGATGCCTTGGTAGGCATTGCAGGAGATCCGTCTGGATTTTGAACTGGCACTCGAAACATAAGAGATAATCCTTTTCGAGAAAAGTTGTGAGTCCCTAAGACCACTAAAAACGTTGTGTCTCGCAATGGAAGCGATGCTTCCCCCAAAGGAAGCCAACAGATAATTCGGACTAGGGAAATATCCGAAAGTGTTGTCGTTTTCAGCTTGAAGGTCTAGTCACCACTTAGTCAGATTTTTGGGAATCCAAGCTGCGTCTCGAAGCGAGCGCAGAAGGTGACTGAGTAGAATTTTAGGATGCATCACTTTCTTGACTCCACGATCTATCGCCCATCAGTGTTTAGACCTCTGAATTGAGCCATGCTCCCAAACTTTAAAAGACAAATGTGAAGATTTTGTGATTCTGTTTGTACAGGGAATAAAACTTAACAATTCTTCAGATAGTTAGGGGGATGGGGAGATGCAGGGACGCACAGACGCAGGGAAAAGGGGATGGGGAGATGAGGGGATGGGGAAATGGGGGAAGCACAGACGCAGGCATGGGGGGAAGATTGTATTACTCCCGACTGCTGACTCCCTAGTACCCAGCGCTATATTTCTGACCAATTGAGGAGCCAACAAATTTGTTGCACTAACCCCATGGCATCAAAGGGTTTAGTAATCACGCCAGTAACCCCTAAATCTTCAATAAACTGCTGTTTTTCACTATTTTTGGCCTTGGCTGTGAGGAGAATGGTGGGAATGTTTTGGGTCAAGGGATTGGCTTGTAGGGCTTGATAGGTTGCCTTACCATCCATACCGGGCATCATCATATCTAAAAGAATGGCATCCGGCTGTTGAGAAGCGGCCTGTTCTATCCCCTCTTGACCTGACGAAGCGGGTATTACGTCCCATCCTGCTGCTGCTTCTAGGGAAATCTGAATAATTTCCCGTACACCATCATCATCATCAATGACTACAATCCGTTTGTTGGCCATGATTTATCCCTCTCCTTGGCTATAGATGGATAGGCAAAGCGAAAACCGACTCCCTTGGTTTAATTGGCTTTCTACCCAAATCCGTCCCCCATGTTGCTCCACAATACTGCGGCAGATGGCTAGGCCTAGACCCGTGCCTCCTTTACGACGGGAATCAGAAGCATCGACTTGATGGAAACGCTCAAAAATGGACTCCAATTTATCTTCTGGAATTCCTCGCCCCCAATCTTCGATGGTAAAGATGAGGTGGGGGGAGTCCCAACAGGGGGAATACGGCAGGCTACAATAAGGCTGGCGATCGCTGATAGGATCGCTAGGAGAGCCAAGGATGGCTGTTAACCTAACCTGACTTCCTGGATCGGAAAACTTAATTGCATTGCTTAACAAATTGGTTAGCACTTGTAACATACGGTCTAAATCCGCATAAAACTCTACGCCTGAAGTCTCTTCTGAGACCACAAGGGTCACTCGAGCGCGGCTGGCCATCACCTGCATTTGCTCTACAGCGAGCCGCAATAATTCGTTGACAGCGATCGCCTGTTTTTGTAAACGAATCTTGCCGGACTCTAGGCGCTCTAATTCCAGAATATCATTGACCAATCTCACTAAACGCTCTGCACTCTCAGCCGCAATATCGATCACATGCTTTCCTTTGGAGGAACTTGGATCGACTAAGCCAGTGGATAATAAATTTAAGCCTCCATGAATGGAGGTTAAGGGGGTACGCAATTCATGGCTCACCACGGAAATAAACTCATCTTTCATCCGTTCAATAGCGTAACGTTCGGTAATATCTTCACCAATACTCATAGTCCCGATCGCCTCTCCCTGGGCATTATGGAGTTGGGTGTTATTCCAGGCGATCGTTTTCTCTTCCCCGGACTGGGTCAGTAAAGTATGTTGATAATGGGGATTTCCTTCGGGGGTCAGCATTGCTTGGAAAGCACGGCGTACTTTGGAGCAAGCATGGGCTGGAATCAGGGTGTCAAACCAATTTTTGCCGATGATTTCCGAGGCTTTATAGCCGGTTAATTCGGCAAAAAAAGGATTAACATATTCAATATTTCCCTGGCGATCGAGTCCCACAACCAACAAGCGTACATTTTCCAGTAGGGTGCGCCACCGACGTTCCGCTTCCTCCAGAATCGCCTTACTTTGTTTTTGGGCGGTAATATCCTGCATCACCACCATGCCAGCAAAAATCTGGCCCTGTTCATTTCTGAGGGGATTAGCGCGATAGTGATAAGTTCGTTCTTGATAGGTAATTTCTGTGGCTACGGTTTGCCCCACTAAGGCAGAATGATAGATAAATTCAGTGTTTTGCAAGAGGTCAGCAGGCAGGACTTGGTTAATTAATTGACCTTCTAGGCGATCGCCGTCTAATCCCATGGCGGCTAATCCAACTCCATCAGCAATGGTATAGCGGAACTGTCGATCGAACAGGAATACCGCCCCTTGGGGAAAATTCTGCACGAGGGTGCGATATTGTTTGTGGGAGTTACGAAGTTGAGTTTCCGTCCGTTGTCTTTGTTCGAGTTCCTCTCGCAACCGGTGATTGGCTGAGGCTAGTTCAGCCGTCCGTTGGGCAACTCGGACTTCTAGATGTTCATTCGTACTACGTAGCAATTCTTCCGTTTCTTTGCGGGTGGTGATATCTTTGGCAATTCCGGCCCGCCGATACACCTTGCCGTTGGCATCAAAAATGGGAAAGCCTCGATCCCAAATCCAGCGCAGGTTGCCATTGGGTTGCCTGATGCGATATTCGAGATCAAAAGTATAGGAGGATTGGAGAATGGCGCTAATCCTGGGGCGATCGCTCGGATGTATGGCTTCTATAAAGGACTGGGGCCGTTGATAGAGGCTCTGTTGAGTGCGTCCCCAAATCCTTTCATAGGCGGGACTCACATAGAGCATTTGGTCGAGGCTTGCCGTGGTCATCCAGAACACATCATTCGTATTTTCAGCCAGTTGGCGGAATTTTTCCTCACTCTCAGCGTGGGCGTGATGGGTTCTCAGGGCTATAATTCCATAGGTGATATCTTCACTCAATTCGCACAGAAGCTGAAATTCAGAGGCATCAAAGGCATCGGGTTGGCTAGAGTAAAGGTTGAGGACCGCAAATACGCCTTGGTCGGTTTTCAGGGGAAGGGCAATGGAGGAGCGGTAACCCCGCTGCTTGGCTTGGATTCGCCAAGGGGTATAGTGGGGATTGGTGAGAATGTTTTGGAAAGTACAGGGTTGGCCGGTACGGGCAGCGGTTCCGGTGGGGCCTCGGCCTCGTTCAGTATCAGCCCAAGTGATGTGGAGCTGGTCAAGATAGCCCTCTTCATACCCAGCTTTGGCCATGGGAGTAATACTTTTTTGGGTATCTTGTTGAACATACCCGATCCAAGCCAGACGATATCCCCCCAGGTTCACGAGGATGTGACAGATGTTATGGATCAAGTCAGTTTCAGAGGTAGAACGGACGATCGCCTGGTTACAGTTGCTGAGGGTATGCAGGGCACGGTTAAGGCGATGGAGTTCGGCTTCATTGTGTTTGCGATCGCTAATATCTGTGTAATGTTCAATGCGCCCCCCCGCATATAGACCGGACTCAATGGGTTGGCTCAAGTGTTCTAACCATCGTTCTTGACGGTCGGGATCTGGGAGAATATGGCATTCAAAGTTCTTGGTATAGGTGTTATGGTCGTAGGTGTCTAAGACGGTATCTTTGAACTGTTGAGGATCGGCAAAGAAGTATTGAATGCGATCGCGAATTAGCTCTCGTTTATCCCGGCCGATAATCTCTTCCCGATGGATGCCAAAAAAGTTCTCTAGGGTTTGGTTCACCCAAACCACCTTAAAGTCGGCATCCAGGATAAAAATACCGACGGCGGATTTATCTAGCACATCATTGGTGAGGGAACTGTAGCGAGCCTCGCTTTCTCGCAGGGCAGCCTCCGCTTGTTTGCGATCGGTAATGTCTTCGGAAATACAAAGTAAATATTCTGGCTCATACTCTTCTCCATAAATCGGCACTTTTATGGTATGCAAAATTCGCTGACCGAGATGATAACTATCAACCCGTTCTTCCAGGATTTCTTCTGGTTCTCCTCGGGCTAAAACTTCTCGATCTTTACAGACAAATCCATCGGCTTGTTCCCAGGGAAACCAATCATAATCTGTGCTACCTACGGCTTGCTCTGCCGTTAACCCAAAAATTCGCTCGCAGGTTTTATTCCATAACTTAAACTGTCCAAATTTGTCCGGTCTGCCTTCTTTGACAAATACGGCAACGGGTAAATAGTCAATAATGGTCTGTAAGAAATTTTGCGTTTGCTGTAGCTCTTGTTCTGCCTGCTTGCGATCGCTAATATCTGTGTGAGAACCCACCATCCTCAGCACATTTCCGGCTTCATCCCACAAGGCTCTGCCCCGGTCTAAAATCCATTTATAACTGCCATCTTTACACTGTAATCGATGCTCGTGCATGTAAAAGGGCGTTTCCTGATTAAAATGCTTGCGAATCGCTCGCACTGCCCAGGGCAAATCATCGGGATGGACGCGATCTGTCCATTCTTCTAGATCATTACTAATTTCCCCGTCTGAATACCCTAACATTTCTTTCCAGCGAGGCGAGAAAAAGACTTGATTCGTTTGTACATTCCAATCCCAAATGCCATCATGATTGCCTTGAATCGCCAGTTGCCATCGTTCTTCACTCTGTCTGAGGGATTCTTCAACTTGTTGGCGATCGCTAATATCAATAACTTGCGAAATTAGATGTAAGGGGTCACCATTATCGTCATGAATCAAGGCAACTTTGAACAGAGTATAGACAATTTCTTTGGCTTTGTTGATTAATCTTTTTTCTATGGTATAATGATCGATTGTGCGATCAATAAGTTGCTGATAGAGCGCCCGATCAATATGCAGATCGTCGGGATGAATGAAGTAGCGAAGGGGCAATTTCTTCAGTTCGGCAAAGCTATACCCTAATAAATTGAGATAGGCTTGATTGAGTTGAACAGCCGTACCATCTAAATTATTTAAGCTCATGCCAATGGGAGACTGTTCAAAGGTGATGCGGAAATGGGCTTCACTTTGGCGCAGAGCCGTTTCAGCTTTGTGGCGATCGCTCACATCTTGGACTAAGGACAAAATCGAGAGCACGTTCCCTTCGCGATCGCGCAGAACAGAATGATACCATTGACAATAAATGACCTGTCCTGTTTTGGTTAAATTCCGATAGCTACAAATCTGCCGATCCTGACTGCCATCAATGAGGCTAAAAACAGACTCCTTAAACTCCTCTAAATCGGGATCAAAGATAAACGGAAATTGAGACCAATGTTGTCCCTGTACTTCAGCAAAGTCCCAACCTAAAATATGCTCGGCTTGGGGAGACCATTGACTGACCCGGAATTCATGATTCCATTCAATCACCGCTAGGGGAGAATTCTCAAAATGAAAGGTCAGTTTTTGCGCTACAACCTGCATTTTTTTTAGGATTTCAGATTGGGTAATAGCAATCCCCACTTGATTGCCTAACTGATTGATAAAATCCATTTCCCAGGATTGCCAGTCCCGGGGATGGGAACATTGATGAAGGACAATAAATCCCCAGAGCTTATCTTGACTAATAATCGGAATTACCAAATTCGATTGAACTTGAAAATAATCCAATAAATCTCGATAGCAGGAATCTTTACAGAGTGTTTCAATCTGACTTAATTGACCGATTCGACCTTGGAGATAGTGGAATTCATAGGCTCGGAAACAGGGATCATAAATTTTATGCCCGAATAAAGCAATCCATCCAGGAACAACCGATTCTTGGATCACAAGTGCCGAGCCATCTTTTTGGAGTTGTAAAATTAAGGCTCGGTCAGTTTGTAATAATTTACAGACTTCGGTCGTCGTCACTTCTAAAATCTCCTCTACATCTAAAGACTGACGGATTTTGAGGGTAATCTCGGCCAGCAGAGAGGGCCAACTTGGAGGAGGAGAGAAGGTGCCCTGGGGTTGTGCAACCCAAAGAACAGTATTGTCAGCGTAAGGATAAATTTGAGCTTGAAAAGAGCGGGTGAGTTGGTTGGTGTGGGTTAACTGATATTGAAACGATTGGGGAGTTTGAGTGGCGATCGCCTTTTCCATAGCGCATAAATAGCCCTCTCTGGATAATTCTTGTACCGTCAGTTGCACCCAATCCGTCTGTATATCAGTGGGAATCACTTTAATCTCATGGTGATTCAGATCGATAATGAGCATCAGATGTTGCAGGACAGACAAAGCCTGATGGATTTCGGCATCAGTTGCCAGTTGAGTCCTAAACCGCTCTGATGCTTGAGTGCGGTTCTCTCCTTCTAAGGAATTGCATCGATAATTGGGAAACACCATATCCGATCGCCTGATAAGGGCTAGACACCCGAATCTTTTTATTGTATCTCTGTTCACGGGTGGGTTAGCTGCTGTGCAAATATCGCTGAACCTGTAGAGGTGAACAGCCTTTCGACCCTACTTTTCGGCGCTCTAACCGATTGAGAATGCGAGCAATTAACTCGGGTTCTACAATCGGTTTTTGGATATAATCATCCGCTCCTGCAAGAAAGACCTGTTGAATGGTTTCGGAATCTTGATGACTCGATAGAAACAACACCGGAAGCGCCATCCATTGGGGGTCATTCCGCAGCACTTGACACAGTTCAATCCCCGTCACTTCAGGCATTTCAATATCCAGCAGCACTAAATCAGGTTGGATCTGTTGTAAGATTTGCCAAAAGGCTTGGGGATGGTCAAGAGAAGTAATCTCAAAACCCCAAGGTGTGAGGATTTCTTCCAAATAAGCCAACAGTTGGCAGTCATCATCGACAATGAGCAGTTGGGGCGATTGGGTTTGATCTCCTTTTAAAAAGGGACGCACCGAAGCGATCGCCTCCTGTGCCAGAATGGGTTTTTGTAGAAACCCTTCACCTCCTGCTCTAGCTACCGCCACGCGATCGTTTAGGGTATTTTGCTCGGTCACAACCACCACCGGAATAGGAGGTTGAGCGCTAGAAAGGGACGTAATCCATTCTAAAACTTGAGTGCGGGAAGTTTGCGGTAGGGATAACTCCAGTAAAATCAGATCCGGTCGCTGTTGCTGCATTTGCTCTTTCCCCTCTGATAGGGTAGACACCATTTTCAGATTGAAGTGAGCGCGTATTGCTTGTTCTTTAAGAGCTTGGGCAAAAATGGGGTCAGGTTCGATCGTCAGAATATGGGGTAAGGGAATCTCTGGTGGGGGAGAGGTCGGTTTTTCTGGGCTATTCTGGGTGAGACCTTGATGTAATTCCTCAATTTGAGGCGCTATGGTTTCTCGGAGCATTGTTCGATCTTGAGCGGTTTTCAGGGTATGCTCGATTTGCCGGGCTACTTCGGAGAGCCGAGTGAGACCAAAGCTACCCAAGGAACCTGCCAGGGTATGGGATTCTCGAATGGCATCATGTAAGGAATCCGGATTGAGGAAACCAGTGGGTATATGATCTAGGGTTGTTTGGATGACTTTGAGGCGATCGCAATATTGATGCTGATACCGCTCCCAAATAGGGAGAAAAGCGGGAGGAATGCCCGAGTTTTGGGTGGCAGAGGACTCTTGATTTCTAGCCTTGAGGCGATAACCTAAACCATATACCGTCTCAATTAAATCGTTTGCAGTACCCGCTTTTTTAAGTTTTTGGCGTAAACTTTTGATATGGGTGCGTACCGCATTTTCGGACGGGGGGTCATCAAAACACCACAAATGATCGAGGATTGCACTTTGACTAAAAATACGTTCCGGATGACGCAAAAAGAGTTCCAGCAATTCATATTCCTTCGCTGTCAGTTTGAGTTGATTTTGCCCATACATCACTTGGCATTTACCGGGATCGAGACGTAACTTACCCCAGGTGAGAATGGGGAGTCGAGTATTATTTCCCCGGCGCAACAGAGCGCGAATTCGAGCCAGAAGTTCCGGTAAGTCAAACGGTTTAGTCAGGTAATCATCAGCGCCTGCATCTAAACCCGTCACCTTTTGGTTGCTAGAGTCTTGAGCAGTCATTAATAGAATGGGGGTGCGATCGCCTTTTTTGCGTCGTTTCTGGCAAAATTCAATACCATTTAACTGAGGCAATCCCACATCCAGTAAAATTAAATCGTAGATAATGCCTTCAGCAAGCTGCCATCCTAAGTTCCCTTCAAAAGCCACATCCACCAAGTAATGGTGAGCAGTAAGTTCATTTTTTAACAATTCAGCTAGGGCTTCATCATCTTCGACCAATAAAATCTTCATCGCCTGCTCTTCCCTCTGATGCCTTATTATGGCTGTTGTAACTTGGGTTCTCTTTCTTGGCAATAGGGAAAGATACAAAACGTACCCCTTGATTGGGAATTAAAGATTAAATTTTGTAAGGTTGAATTAACGGATTAGAATCAAGAGTTTAAGCTAGAGAACATTCAATCATCAAGATTGGCTTGACATCATGGGGGAGTAATGAGGCATAAACGACACTGGCATCATCCATCATTACAAACTGTTTTTATTCTTCCTTTTCTAGTCGAAATTTTGATTACGGTGGGATTCGTGGGATATTTATCTTTTAAAAACAGTCAAAAATCAGTAGAAAAAATCGCTTATCAATTACTGGATGAGACAGGTGAGCGCATCCAAGAAAACATTGCAAACTTTTTAGAAATCCCTCAAAATATTCTCCGTAACCATCAAGATTTAGTCAATCATAACTTTCTGGATGCTCAAGACTTAGATGCCTGGGTTCCTTATTTATGGAGTGAATCTCAATATTATCAATCTAAATTTATTACCACGATACAGATCGCTAATTTTCAAGGCGAATATCGAGCCGCAGGAAGTAGTTACGATCGCCAAGGATTCCTGCGACAAGGAATTGCTATTGCCACTAAGAAAAATGATTTTAGGATAGATATTTATTATGATTTAGATGATTTCATTTCAGGAAATACCCCAGATGAATTACGAGGATACTTTGCCGTTAAGAAACGTCCTTGGTTCAAAAAGGTTATGGACAAACAAGGCAAAGTGTGGACCGATATTTATGTTCGCTTTATTAACAACCAAAACCTAGCTATTAGTTTGGCTAGTCCCATCTTTAGACCGGGAACTGATGAAATTCAAGGCGTGAGTTCAATTTTAGTTGACTTAAAATATATTAATAGCTTTTTGCAGTCTCTGAACATTGGCAAAACCGGTCAAGCCTTTATTATTGACCAATCGGGGAAATTAGTCTCAACGTCCTTAGATGAAGACTTGGTGCTGATACAGGATGACCAACCCTCAAGAGTAAAAGCAGTAGATAGTCAAGACTCCGTTACTCAAGAAATTGCTCGATATATAGCATCAGCCACCCAAGAATTTACTGATTTTCATAATTTCGAGCTTTCATCTCTCAAGATCAATCAACAAAGATTTTATATTAAAAATTTCTTATTTTTTAAAAAAAACGGCTTAAATTGGCAGGTGATTATTGCGATTCCAGAATCAGATTTTATGGCAGAAATCAATCGCAACACGCAATACACTATAAAGCTGTGCATTTTAGCTTTTTTGGGGGCAATTCTAATTGGACTATTCACGGCTCGCTGGGTGACTAAACCCCTGATTCAGTTAAATGATTATACTCAAAAAGTTTCTCAAGGAGATTGGGGTAATTCTCTTGATTTAAATCGTCAAGATGAAATTGGAGAATTGGCACAGTCTTTTAATACAATGGTCAAGAAACTTCAAGATTATTTTTCTGAGATTAAAGAAAATGAGCAACGAGTTCAGCAATTCTTAGAGTCTATCCCTTTGGGAATTGCCATTCATAATCTAGAGGGAAGGATTTACTATATCAATCGCCAAGGTCGCCAACTCTTGGACATTGTTTCTGAGGAACAAACTCAGTACTCCTTTCGAGAAATGAATCAATATTACAAAATCTATAAAGCAGATACAGACGATCTATATCCGGTTGAAGAATTACCCATTTTTAAAGCTCTTTTAGGCGAAAAAGTATACAGAGATGATGTAGTCATTAAACATTTTTATGACCCCTTAGACTATGAAGTCTGGGCAACTCCTATTTACAATCAAGAAGGAGAAATCATGTATGCGATCGCGGTGTTCCAAGACATTACCCAGCGCAAGCAAGCCGATCGCATTCTTCGGGACTATAATCAAACGTTAGAAACAGAAGTGAAACAGAGGACAGAACAACTCTATCATGCTAAAGAAGTGGCGGAAGTTGCCAACAAAACCAAAAGTCTATTTTTGGCTAATATGAGCCATGAATTACGATCTCCTCTGAATGCTATTTTGGGATTTTCCCAGCTCATGGTACGCACAGAAAACTTGAGTCATGAACAACAAGAAAATATCCAAATCATCTATCATAGTGGCGAATATCTTCTGAATCTTATTAATAATATCCTCGATTTATCTAAGGTAGAAGCCGGCAAAGTCAGCTTAAATTTGACTGCGTTTGATCTGTATGATCTGTTCAAGGAGATTGAGCAAAGTTTTCAAACGAGAATTGCTGATAAAAACTTGAAGTTCAATATCAATTATACATCGAGGGTTGCCCAGTATATTTGTACGGATAAAATTAAGCTATGTCAAATTTTAACTAATTTTCTGAGTAATTCCTTTAAATTTACTAAAACAGGGGAGATTTCAGTTTCTGTAGATCAACACAATTCTCCAGATGCTACCGTGTTAGAGTTTACTGTATCGGATACAGGAGAAGGGATTTCTGCGGCAGAATTACCCAAATTATTCCAACCCTTTAGCCAAACTCACTCAGGAAAAAATGCTCAAGAAGGAACTGGTTTAGGCTTATCTATTAGTCACAAATTTATTCAATTGATGGGAGGAGAGATTAAGGTAGAGAGTGAAGTGGGTCAGGGGACAACATTTGATTTTACGATTCAAGTGACTCCGGTTTCTGCCGATCAAATGCCTGATTCAAAAGCATCTCCTAGGGTGATAGGATTACAACCCAATCAACTGAATTATCGAATTTTAGTGGTTGACGATCAGCCCACCAATTGTAAATTATTAACCAAGTTTCTGCAACCGGTAGGATTTGATGTGAAGACGGCGAATAATGGTCAAGAAGCCATTCAAATTTGGCAGCAATGGCAACCCCATTTAATTTGGATGGATATGAGAATGCCAGTGATGAATGGCTATGAAGCAGTTAACATAATTCGAGAGCAAGAACGGGAGCAAAAAATGATTATTATTGCTCTCACTGCAAGTATTATGGAAGAGGAGAAAGCTTTAAGTTTATCTGCTGGATGTGATGATGTGGTTTCTAAGCCGTTCCAAGAAGATGTTATTTTCCAGATGATGGCAAAACATTTGGGTGTACGCTACATTTATGAACAAGATGAGCGATCGCCCACCTCAACGCCTTTGCACCAGCTCACCCCAGAAGATTTACAGCATCTGCCTCCCCAATGGCGACAAGAGATAGCACAAGCAAGCCTCGAACTCGACGATCAGAAGGTGTTAAGCTTAATTGAACAAATCCAATTAACCGATCCAGAACTGACCCAAACTCTCATCGAGTTAATCCATGACTTTCGTTTCGATAAAATTAGTGAGTTGGTCAGTCCGTCGTCCTCAATGGGTTAATCATTGATTCTTTGATTCGGTGGCGGTGCAAGTACCGTTAAGCTTTGAGGAATACATTCGACTTCAATAGGGGTTGTGCCAATAATTTCTCCATCTAAGACGACTTTTTGAGGAGGATGAGTGGCGACTTTAACTTTGCGCGTGCGTACTCCTAGGGTATCTTCCCGTTGAATGGGAGTTTTGGTCAGTCCAGAACCAAATAAATCAATCATGGCATCCACCGTGGCGAGTTTTGTCTCAGCCGTAATAATAACTACTTCCAATAAGCCATCATTGGGGAGGACTTGACCCATACCTTGAGCCATGACAGAGGTCGGGGGAGCAGCGTTGGCAATGGTAATGGCTCCTGCTTGAAAAGTTTTCAGCACGCCATCAACTTCCATTTCCACCTCGAAGAGTTCGTGTTCTCGAACTTGCTTCCAGCCTGCAATAATATAGGCTAGGGGACCCCAACGAGTTTTGGCTTCGCGATCGGCTTTTTCAATGGCTCCAGCTTCATAACCGATACCGGCTAAGAGAATCATGGGTTGACCATTGCATAATCCCACATCCACGACGCGAGTCATCCCGGTAATGATGACATCGCAAGCGGTGCGAATGGGGGTTAAGCTGGAAAGAGAAATAATTTCAAGGGCGTTGGCAAAGGCGTTAGCGGTTCCTCTGGGGATCACACCTAGGGGAATTCCTGTACTAATTAAAGCTCCAGCAACGGCGGATACTGTGCCATCACCGCCAGAGGCGATGATCAGATCGGCTTCTTGGGCGATCGCCGCTTTGGCGAGGACTTCCGGCCCCTCATCCGGTGTAGTCATGGATACCGTCAGTTGGAAATACGGTTCCAACAACTGCCGAATCAATAATAGGTCTTGGTGGGAGTTTCCTTGACCGGAAACGGGATTAAAGATTAAATATGCCCTACGAGTGCGCCGCAGACTGGTAACGATCGCTTCTGCGGTGGATAAGTTCGTCGCCAACGCCACATCATGCACTTCACAAATCCGCAACAGAGCATTAATATCGGGTTCGTGGGGTTGGGCGTAGAGGGGATCAATGAGGAAAATAAGCGCTCTCACTTGACCTGTAGCGACTTGGGCGGCAATTTGCGCATCCCCCCCCATAGGCCCAGATAACATGCATTCTACGGTTAATCCGGTGGCAGAGGCGATGCGTTCCCCGGTAGTCCCGGTGGCAATCAGGGGATAGCAAGAGAGCAACTTAGTATGTTTCTGGGCAAAGTTAACGATATCGTCTTTTTTGCGATCGTGGGCAATGAGGGCAATTTTTTGGGACATGGGTAACGGGTAATGGGTAGGCTTAAGACACCGGGGAGGTGGGATTGAGTTCTTGGTGGATATTTTGGATCAGGGGATTGAGCATTTGTCGATAGGCTAACCAAGCGGCGATCGCCTCTGGATCGTTCGCTACATTTTGGCGCAAGAAAACAACTCCATCCTCAAACTCCAGAATCCCATAACTGCGCTGTTGCAATAGCGCATCAATCAGGACTACATTATAGTAAAGCAAGTGGCGCTCTTGGGTAAAAGCGGATTGATAGCGTTGCAAGCGCCACAGATCGGCGACTAAATACTCCACTTGCAAGCGATCTTCCTGTTCATTTCTTAACTCAATTCCTGGCAGGCGAATAATCTCCGGTCTTCCAGAAAGATGGGGAATAATTTCTTGGGTTGCCGACACACTCCCATCTGGTGGAATTTGATCAATGATGGACTCAATTGTACCGGCATGTTTCCATTGTTCCGGTAAAGAAACAAAAATCCAGGGATTAACCGACTCAGGAACCAGAAAATAAAAGGCGTGACTCGGATTTGCCATAATCGTCAGCAAAATAGAGAGGATCATAAATCCTGACCAAATCTTCTGAAATCGGGGTGTTAACTGCCGAGAATAAAGTGTATGGGGATTGCGAGTAAAAGGATGAAAATCTTGGCCAGACCACCAGAGAATTACCCCATAAAACAAACCAGGAACTCCCACCATGGCATAGGGTGCAGTAATCGCTAACCTCGATAATCCCTGACCTAGAAGTACGAGCAGTAAAGGGAAACCGGAAATACACCAAGCTGCCAGAGAAACCATCGGAATAAATGCTAAAGGTAAGACCTGATGAACTAAATAGGTTAGGGGTTTTCCTGGATGTTTAATTAATTCCCACAGTACTCGAACTGCGGAGACTTCATCTGTTTTCACATATTGCCCAAATTTATCCATCAGAAATCGCTGATCCACATCGGCAGAAAATTGGGGCATAAGGGTATTCGTGACGATTAAAATATAGGCAAAACTCAATGTACATAACCCAATTCCTAACCGGCTATAGCGTTTACTAAGGATTAAATACACGCCGATACCAAAAACAATAAATCCTGAATCTTCGCGCACACCTAATATCCACAGAATGAGAGGTGCAAAGAGCCACCACCAACGTTTTTCTAAGGCAAGTAAGGCACTAAAAACTAAGAGAGGAAATTGACTAATCGTGTGAAAATCCGCTAAAGTTGGCCCAAGTACAGCCGCGGCACTATAAAAGCTACAGGCAATCATGGCAGCAACTGGGGGGTTTAGATACTCTCTAGCTAAGATATACAGCACCAACCCCGCAGCCGTAACTAAGATAACTTGAATGACAATCAATGTCACGCTATGGGGGAAGAGAGCATAGAGAGGCAACCCAAGCAGCATTGCCGGTGTAAAGTTCTCTCCTAAGTGATTGTGAGTGACGGTGGGAATCTTGCCTCCATAGATGATTTCCGCCGATAGTACGGAACCCAGAGAAGTATTAAAAAAACGGCCATGGAGACTATTCCAGAACATCTGATTGAATAATCCCTGATTGTAGGTGGAATAAAAAGTATAATGGCGGTGCAAGGTCAGGGTGAGGCTAAAGAGGAAAAAGGCGATCGCCGCAAAAATAACCAGTCTCAGACCAGAAGACTTTGATTTGGGCACTTCAGACATGGGGGAACTTGAGTTGAACTCCCTGACACGATATAAGAATAGACCCCATTGTATAGTACTCTCTTAGGACATTAATAGCCTTCTCTATTCGGTTGTACGCTTTTGCTTCTATCCCTCTTCTGTCACTCTTTGGGAATTAAGATAGAATAATGTAGAGTATCAATGGCTGGAAAGGAGACAGCGCAATGGATGTAGAGTTACAGATCTTAAAACATTTGCCGCGATCGCCAGAAAAAACAGTTGCTGTAGTAGATCAATATTGTGAAAGTTATAAAGAGATTTTTGGTGAAGTGAGAAGTTATGAATATTTTAAATACTTGCATATAGGAATTATCTCACCCATTAAGAAAAAATCCTTTCCAGAAATCGCCAAAGCAGTTGGCATCAATTCCCCTCAATCATTACACCATTTTATAGCCAATTCTCCTTGGTCTGTCGGAGAATTAAGAAACCTCAGATTAAGCAAAACTCGAGAAGCATTAAAAGACGATAAAATCACGGTAATCATTGATGAAATAGGAGATAAAAAAAAAGGAAAGAAAACCGATTATGTGGCTAGGCAATACTTAGGAAGTGTGGGAAAAACAGATCGAGGGATAGTCGCCGTCAATGCTTATGGAGTCTACAAAAATATCACCTTTCCACTCCTGTGTAAAGTCTTTAAGCCTCAAGGGACATTAAAGGAAGGAGACATATATAGAAGTAAGCTTGAAATTGCCTCACAGATGATTGATGAACTCAGGAATTATGGCTTGAATATTGAATTAGTATTAGCGGATATTTGTCCTGGAGAAGGTGGGACATTTGTGAGCAAATTAGAGGACTATAACTTATGCTATCTTTTGTTCATGAGGAGCGATCGGGCAGCCCTAATACCCAGTCATGAAAAAGTTAGAGAGAATAAGTGGTACAAATTTTCCAGATTTCTTGGCGATCCAACAGCAGAAAAACGGTATGTTAGAGAGATTATATTTGATCGTCGAAGAGCGCAAACCTATTGGCAACTAACTACAGATATTTCTACTCTGCCAGAAAATTCAACGTTTTGGATGATAACCAATATTCAAGAGACCAGGAATCAGATGAAAAAGACCATTGGCAACCTTTATAGTTTGACCAACTGGTCAGAATATGGGTTTAGAGAATGTACACAAGAATTGGGCTGGGCGGATTATCGATTAACTCAATATGTCCAAATTGAAAAATGGTGGGAGATGATCCTGAGTGCTTACCTCATGATTAGCTTGAATAGTCAACCCTTTTTGTCATTAAAGAGTTTAGCATTGCAGAATGCAGAAAGCTCTAAAGCTCAAATGGATGATTCTGAAGCCTCACAGTCGCATCACTCTGGTGAGTGGAAAAGTGTCTTGAATACTCTTCGTTTACTGATTCAGCCAATTTTACAGGGTGACCAGACAGCTCAAAGATAGCTATGGCGACTTTTTACGGTGATTGGCCAACTGAAGAATATTTCTCAAATTGAACACTCCCGTCACCGTAGCCCAGTGAACTGCTTTGTCAACATTCTGCTTAACTCGAACTCAGGTTAACAGAGACTGCGTAAAATAAGTTTCATGTTAGTAGGGGTTTTGAGAAAACCAAGTGTCTACTGCAATACCTTCGCCAAAACTGCGTAGGGTGGTTTAAGGCTGATTTTTGGCGATCGTGAAACGATGGAGAGCCAGCTCGCTTAAAAACAGCCCTACCAAAAC